>JANMYI010000513.1:0-2241 GCA_031381955.1 Burkholderiales bacterium | reverse complement strand
GGTCATCGGCCTGGGTGTTTCGATGGCCAAGGGCGGCGACATCATCCGCATGGGTGATGCGTTGCAAGCGGCCACGCAGCGCATTCGCGCCGGGCTGCCCCTGGGTCTGGAGCTGGCGCAGTTCCAGAACCAGTCTCAAGTGGTGTCGCGTTCGGTGAATGAATTCATCGCGGTGCTGATGGAAGCGGTGGTCATCGTGCTGTTGGTGAGCTTCATCAGCCTGGGCCTGCACTTCAAGCCGCTGCGGCTCGATTGGCGCCCCGGCGCGGTGGTGGGGGTGACGATTCCGCTGGTGCTGGCCATCACCTTCATCGTGATGTTTTATGCCGGCGTGGGCCTGCACAAAATTTCGCTCGGCTCGTTGATCATCGCCCTGGGCTTGCTGGTTGACGACGCCATCATTGCGGTGGAGATGATGGTGCGCAAGCTCGAAGAGGGCTACGACAAGGTGCGCGCCGCGACCTTTGCCTACGAGGCCACGGCCATGCCCATGCTCACCGGCACGCTCATCACCGCGGCGGGGTTCCTGCCCATCGGCCTGGCGAGGTCGGCGGTGGGCGAGTACACCTTCGCCATCTTTGCCGTCACCGCCGCGGCCTTGGTCATTTCGTGGCTGACCTCGGTCTACTTCGTGCCCTATGTGGGCACGCGGCTGCTGCGTGTGCCCAAGCATGCGCCCGAAGCCGGCGCACCGCACGAGCTGTTCGACACGCCGATGTACCTGCGCTTTCGCGCCCTGGTCGGCTGGTGCGTGAACCACCGCTGGTTAACGATTGGCTTGACTGTTGGCACGCTGCTGCTTGGGCTGGCCGGCATGGGCAAGGTGCAGCAGCAGTTCTTTCCCGATTCAAGCCGCCTGGACATGCTGGTCGATCTTTGGTACCCCGAAGGCACCAGCATGGCCGCCAATGAAGCTGTGACGCGGCGGGTGGAGGCGCGGATGCGTTCCATGGCAGGCGTGGAACACGTGACCACCTGGATGGGCAGCGGCGCCGAGCGCTTCGTGCTGGTGCTCGACCAGGTGTTCCCGCAAACCAATTTCAGCCAGATGGTGCTGATCCCCAAGAGCATGGCCGAGCGCGACCGCCTGCGCGCGGCGCTGCCCGCCATGCTGGCGGCCGAATTCCCTGAAGCGCGCGGCCGCGTCAAGCTGCTGCCCAACGGCCCACCGGTGCCTTATGCGGTGCAGTTCCGCATCGTCGGCACCGACCCGGCCAAGCTGCGCGCGCTGGCTGATGAAGCCAAGGCCATCCTGCGCGCCAACCCGAACCTGCGCGGCGTGAACGACAACTGGAACGAATCGGTCAAGGTGCTGCGCCTTGAAGTGGACCAAGACAAGGCACGCGCCCTGGGCGTGAGCAGCCAGGCCATCGCCCAGGCCTCGCGCACCATCAACAACGGCAGCGTGGTGGGCCAGTACCGCGACGGCGACGCGCTGATCGACATCGTGTTGCGCCAGCCGCTGCAAGAGCGCAACGCCATCAGCGACCTGGCCAGCGCTTACGTGCCCGCCGTCAACGGGCGCAGCATTCCGCTGGCGCAAGTCGTGCACGGCCAGTTTGCCTGGGAGCCCGGCGTGCTGTGGCGCGAAGGGCGCGACTACGCCGTCACGGTGCAAGGAGATGTCATCGACGGCGTTCAAGGCGCCACGGTCACGGCGCAGGTCGACCCGCTGTTCGCACCCTTGCGCGCTCGCCTGCCGCTGGGTTATCGCATTGACGTGGCCGGTGCCGTGGAGGAAAGCGCCAAGGGCCAGGGCTCGATTGCGGTGGGCGTGCCGCTGATGCTGTTCATCATGTTCACGCTGTTGATGCTGCAACTGCACAGCGTCAGCCGCTCGGTGCTGGTGTTCCTCACCGCGCCCATGGGCATTGCCGGCGTGGCGCTGGCGCTGCTGGTGCTGAACCGGCCGTTCGGCTTCGTGGCGCTGCTCGGCGTGATCGCGCTGATGGGCATGATCATGCGCAACGCGGTGATCCTGATCGACCAGATCGAGCAAGACCGCACGCGCGGCGTGGCCGCGTGGGACGCCGTCGTCGACGCCGCCGTGCGCCGCGCGCGGCCCATCATCCTGACCGCGGCGGCGGCGGTGCTGGCCATGATTCCGCTGTCGCGCAGCGTGTTCTGGGGGCCGATGGCGGTGGCCATCATGGGCGGGTTGATCGTCGCGACGGCGCTCACCCTGCTGGCCTTGCCCGCCATGTATGCGGCATCGTTCCGCGTGAAGCGGGAGCCGGTGGC
>JANMYI010000483.1:0-4932 GCA_031381955.1 Burkholderiales bacterium | reverse complement strand
CGACGCCGCCAGCCTGCGCGCGCGCAAGCCGGGCTTGATTTACACCTCGATCTCGTCCTTCGGCCAGACCGGCCCGGCCACCAGCGGCGCCGGGCACGACCTGAGCGTCCAGGCCGCTGCCGGCATGATCGATGTGCCCGTGGGCCAGGAGGCTGCCATGGCCTTGCCGATGATGCCGTTGGGCGACATTGCCTCGGCCATGTTCGCCGCGTTCGGCATCGTCACGGCCTTGTTCGCGCGCGAACGCGCTGGTGCCGGCAATGGCCGCGGCGCGCAACTTGATGTCTCCATGCTCGATTCATTGGTGAGCTGGATGACGCCTTTCCTGGTGCCGCCCCTGAACGGCCTGCCCACGCGCACCCTGCCGCCTCAAGACCCCGGTTATGGCATCTTCGCCACCGCCGATGGGCGCCAGATCACGCTGAGCATTGCCGGCGAAGACGCCATGTGGACCACGCTGTGTGGCTTGCTGAACTTGCCCGTTTATGCCGCATTGAACGAGGCCCAGCGCAGCGCACGCCAGGCCGAGATCACGCCACGCCTGCGCGCCGCCGTGGCGCTGCGCGGCCACGATGAGCTGTGTGCCCAGCTTGAAGCGCAAGGCCTGGCCTATGGCCCGGTGGTGAAGCTGAACGAGGTGCTGCAGCACCCACAGATGTTGGCCCGGCGCATGACGGCGCAATCCACCAGCCCGCTGGGCACGCAGACCTTTGTGCGCCAGCCGCTGTTGATAGACGGGCAGGCCATTTCCGCTGTGAAGCCGGTGCCGGGTTTGGGGCAGCACAACGCCGAGGTGCTATGCAACGCGGTGGCACCCGAATTGGCGGGCGCCGCGGATTGAACAGGCTGCGGCTGGCCAGGCTTCACATCAGTGGTAGTCGTCTTCAAGCTGGTGACGAATGGCCAGGATGTTCACCCGGGTGGCCCCTTCAATCTCGTAGAGCGCCACGTAGCCGGCAGCGCCAAAGGGGATGAGCAGCTTACGCAGGAACGGGCTGTCGCCCGCCTTGCGGTAGATGAAGGGCGTGCGGCTGAGGTGCTGGCTCGCGACACGCTCTATGGCATCAACGGCCGCTTGAGCGCGGTCCTGGTCTTCAGCGGTTTGCGCCTGGTCGAGCAGACAGTCAAAGAGCCGCAGCAGATCGGCACGTGCGGCGGCGGTATACCGAACCTCGAAGCCGGCATTCACCCCAGAACGGCCTTGCGTCGCGCATCCAGGCGTTGCTGCAATTCGGCCTGTACAGACGCCGCCGAGTGGTAAAGCCCCGTGCGTTGAGCGTCGGTGCTGGCGCGCAGGCCACGCGCCATGAACTCTTCTTGTGCGCGCCGGCGTTGAATGGCTTTGCTCCTAGGTTGGCGCCAGCCGCTCAGATGGGCGGCGAAACCCCGCTACACCACCCGAACCGCCTTCTTTCGCCGTGCCGGCTTGGCCTGCACCATGGTCATCACCAAATCGGCCACGCGTTCGGCGGTTTCAGTCGGGGTCAGGCGGCCGTTTGGGCGGAACCAGACGTACGACCAACTCACGATGCCGCCAATGGCCAGCGAGGTGAGCTGCACGTCTTCGACCACGAACTCGCCGCTGGCCACGCCTTCATTCAGCAGCGCGCAGAACTTGCGGTCGAACTCGCGGCGCATGGCGTTGATGGCGTCGTTGTCTTCGGGCGAGAGGTGTTTTTCTTCGCGGTTGTAGATGGCGATGTGCGCCTGGTTGCTGAGCACGGCGAGCATGAAGTCATGTGCCAGCGCTTGCAGCTTTTCGGTGGCCGTGCCGCCGCCCGACACCACGCGGTTCAGCGCATCGAGCGAAGCGCGAATGCCGCGCGAGCAAATCTCGGCCAGCAGCTCGCTCTTGCTCTTGAAGTGCGAATAGATGAACGGCTTGGTCACGTTCATCTGGTCGGCCACGGCTTCGAGCGTGGTGTTGCTCAGGCCATGGTTGTAGAACAGCTCCACGGCGGTGGCGATGATGCGTTCGCGCTTCAGACGTGACACCGCGTCGCGGATGTCTTCGGGCGCGTTGGCGCCCACCGCGGCCAGGCGCGAGGGTGCGGCGGCACGCGCTACCGCCTTGCCTGCGGCCTTGGCAGCGGACTTGGTAGCCGCCTTGGCTGCCGACGACGCGGCAACGGGTGCCTGGCTGGCGCCCATGGTTGAAGCTCGGTCTTCGGAGTGTTTTTTCATGCGCAGTGTCTCTGGCGAAGTGTCAACTCTTTACCCCCTCGCGTGCCTGGGGCAGTCATGCGCAATCCAGGGTGAACACGAGGTCAACGCCACCTTCGCGCGGCACGAAGCCGCCCACGGTACCCAGGCCAATGGCCGGCGCGGCGTCGCTGTTCCAGCGGCCCAGCGCGCGCACGCCTTCCTCCAGGTCGACCGTGACGAGCGTGTACGGCAGCTCGGCGGCAAAGGCCGGGTGAAAGGCGTGGTGCGCCACCGTCCAGCTGTGCACCCGGCCGCGGCCGCTGGCGGGGACCCAGGTCACGGCATCGCTGTGGCAAACGCTGCACAACAAACGTGGGTAGTGCCGAACGGTGCCGCAGGCGCCGCACTGTTGCAACACCAGGCGGCCTTGCGCGGCAGCGTCCCAATACGGGCGGCTCAGTTCGGTGATTTGCGGCGAAGGTTTAACCGGCGGGTTGAGGGCACTCATCGCATCAACCCCGGCGCATGATGGCCAGCGCGCCATCGCCCATGTCGCCATAGCCTGTCACCACGCCCAGCTCAGCCCCGGCCACCTGCGCCCGGCCGGCCGTGCCACGCAACTGGCGCACCAGCTCCACCACATGGTTCAGGCCCCACACATGGGCCTGCGAGAGCAAGCCGCCATGGGTGTTGGTGGGCAGCGCACCGCCCAGGCGCAGGCGCCCGCCCTGCACGAAGGGGCCGCCCTCGCCCTTGGCGCAAAAGCCCATGTCTTCGAACTGGCGAATCACGGCGTAGGTGAAGCAGTCGTAGATTTCGGCCACCTGAATGTCAGCCGGCGTGACGCCGGCCATGGCAAAGGCGCGCGGCGCGGCCTTGGCCAGGCCCAGGCTGGTCATGTCCGCGCGCTGGGTGATGGAGCCGGGTGAATCGGGGTGGCCTTCGGCCACGCCGCTGATGAACACGCGGCGCTGCGGCGAATCGGCCGCCGCTTCAGCACTGCTGACGATGACGGCCGCGCCGCCATCGCTTTCCAGGCTGCTATCCAGCAACCTGAACGGGTCTGAAATCATGCGCGAATTGGCGTGGTCTTCCAGCGTGATGGGCTTTTTCATCACCGCATTGCCGTTCAGCAGCGCATGCTCGCGGCAGGCCACGGCCACTTCACCGAACTGTTCAACCGTGGTGCCGTACAGCTCCATGTGGCGCCGCGCCATGGGCGCATAAAGCTGGGCTGGGGCGATGGCACCCATGGGGTATTCGAACTCGGTGACGAAATGGAACTGCGGCATCGAATGGATGCGCGCGCCGGCCTTGTGCACCGCCGCTGCCGAGATGTTGCGGCCAAAGGTAATGAGCACATGGTTGCAGGCACCGCTGGCCACCGCCGCCGCCGCGCATTGCAGCGCCATCACCGGGCTGGCGCCGCCATGCGGCACCACGGCCGAGAAGCGCAGGTCGGTGATGCCGAAGTTTTCAATGAAGTCGTCAGCCGTGCCGCTGACGATGCCAACCGGAATCACGCCGTCGATTTGCGCTGGCTTCAAGCCGGCATCGGCAATCGCCTTCAGCGAGGCTTCGATTTGCAACTCGAAGGCACTCTTGCTGGCGCCGCGCAGATAGGCGGTCTCACCCACGCCGCTGAGGCAGGCCTTGTCGCGCAACCAGTCATGCCGCGGCACGTTGGGCTCCGGTGCTGTTCAAGGCGGGGGCAGGTGCGCGCTGCGCGGCCACGGCACGCGCACGCTCGCGCGCAAGTTGCTTGCGATAGAACGGCGGGTCGAGTTCCAGCGCATAGCGCGGGCTGCCCGGGAAGTGGCGGCGCAGGTAGACCTGTTCTTCTTCCATCGTCTTGCGCATGGCGGCTTCGCTGGGTGCGGCAATGTCACCGCAGACCATGGCGGTGATCCACTCGGCCTGGTCGTCCATCATGCGGATGTTGCCGCCGCCGGCCACGTTGAACATGCCGGCGAAGTACAGGCCGCGCTGGCGCGGGTGCAGCATGCGCAGGTACAGCTCAAGCTTGTGGCCATCGAGCGGGCGCAGTGTCGGGGCCAGAAAAGGCAGGTCGACGCTGTAGCCGGTGCCGGCGATGACGGTGTCGAAACTCCGTGTGCTGCCATCCACGAAGCGCACTTCGTTGCCGCTGACGGATTGAATGCCCGGTTTGGCGGTGATGCGGCTCCACACAAAGTGCTGCATCAGCGTGGTGTGGCTGGTGGGGTGGGTGCGGGTCTTGGGCGTGGTGAAGCCCCATTGCTCCATGCGGCCATACACCACGCGCACCAGCAGCTCGCGCATCGTGCGCTTCAGCGGCCAGGGCATCCAGCGCTTTTCAATTTTGCCCAGCACGCGCGAGGTGGGCACGCCGAACAGCATGCGCGGCATCACCAGCACCGGCGAGCGCGCCGCGATGGTGGTGCTTTGCGTGAGCACGCAGATGTCGGCTGCAATGTCAACCGCGCTGTTGCCCATTCCCACCACCAGCACGCGCTTGTCACGAAACGGCTCGGGCACCCGGTAGGTGTGCGAATGCAGGTACTCGCCCTTGAAATCTTCCCGCCACTCGGGGTGTGCGGGCTTGCCCTGGTGGCCGCTGGCCACCACCACGGCGTCGAACTCTTCACTGGCGCCGCTGCTCTCACGCAAATGTGGCTCTGCCACTTTGCTTGATCCCCATGGGGGGCGGCCGGCTTGGGCCGGCCGTGGGGCACGTATTTTCACGCCCCACCGCTCGCCGCGCGGCGGGACGTGTTGCACCTTTGGGGGGTGGGGGGTGTGGGGGCG
>JANMYI010000479.1:0-2260 GCA_031381955.1 Burkholderiales bacterium | reverse complement strand
GGGGATCAGCACCTCGTCGCCGGCCTTGAGCAAGGCCGTGTCAACCAGCGCAATGGCGGCCAGGCCGCTTGGCACCAGCAGCGTGTCGGTGCCGCCTTCGAGCGTGGCGATGCGCTCTTCCAGCGCAAAGCTGGTCTGCGTGCAGTCCAGGCCATAGGTGTAGCCGATCTTCTAATACCACTCGCGCGCGCGCACCGCGCCCACGTTGGCAAAGATCACGGTCGAGGCCTTGTGCACGCCGATCTGCGGCGCCACAAAGCCGGCCGGCGGCTGATAAGGGTGGTGGATCAGCCGGGTGCTCAGCCCTTGATCGTCGTTCGCTTCCTCTGCCATGCCCTGCTCCCGACTCAAACTGGAATGCCGACCAGGTCGTGGCCTTCGCTGGCCACGATGCGCGCCGAGGTGAACTCGCCCACGCGCAGTTGCTTCGATGCCTTTTGCGGCGGCATCAACTTCACCACGCCGTCGATCTCCGGCGCGTCGGCATACGAGCGCCCGACCCCGCCCTTGCGGCCGAGCGCTGGCGCGCTGTCAACCAGCACTTGCAGCGTGGCGCCCACATGGCGCTGCAGCCGCGTGGCCGAGGCGGCTTCGGCCACCGCCATGAAGCGCGAGCGCCGCGCTTCGCGCTCGGCTTGCGGCAACTGGCCGGGCAAGTCGTTGGCCGCAGCGCCTTCGACGGGTGAATAGGCAAAGCAGCCGGCGCGGTCGATCTGCGCTTCCTTTGCAAACTGCAAGAGCGTGTCGAACTCCGCCTCGGTTTCACCCGGGAAGCCGGCAATGAAGGTGGAGCGCACCACCAGTTGCGGGCAGATTTCGCGCCAGCGCGCCAGGCGCTCCAGGTTGCGCTCGCCGCTGGCCGGGCGTTTCATGCGCTTCAGCACATCGGGGTGGGCATGCTGGAACGGCACGTCCAGGTACGGCAGGATGCGGCCGGCGGCCATCAGCGGCAGCACCTCATCGACATGCGAGTACGGGTAGACATAGTGCAGGCGCACCCACGCACCATGGGCATCGGCCAGCTCGGCTAACTTTTCACATAAGTCGAGCATGCGTGTCTTCACCGGCTTGCCGTCCCAGAAGCCGGTGCGGTACTTCACGTCGACGCCGTAGGCGCTGGTGTCCTGGCTCACCACCAGCAGCTCTTTCACGCCGGCTTGGAACAGGCGCTGCGCTTCGCCCAGCACATCGCCGATCGGGCGCGACACCAGGTCGCCACGCATGCTGGGGATGATGCAGAACGTACAGCGGTGGTTGCAGCCTTCGCTGATCTTCAAGTACGCGTAGTGGCGCGGCGTGAGCTTGATGCCTTGCGGAGGCACCAAGTCGGTGAACGGGTCGTGCGGCTTGGGGCAATGGGTGTGCACCGCGTCCATCACTTCTTGCGTGGCATGCGGGCCGGTCACGGCCAGCACCTTGGGGTGCATCTGCCGCACCAGGTTGGCATCGCCCGCGCCGCCCTTGGCGCCCAGGCAACCGGTGACGATGACGCGGCCGTTTTCGGCCAAGGCTTCACCGATGGTGTCCAGGCTTTCCTTCACCGCATCGTCGATGAAGCCGCAGGTGTTGACGATCACCAGGTCGGCCCCGGCAAAAGTCTTGCTCGTTTCGTAGCCTTCGCTGCGCAGCGCGGTGAGGATCAGTTCGGAGTCGGTCAGCGCCTTGGGGCAGCCCAGCGAGACGAAACCGATGGTCGGGGCGGGTGAGGCAGCGGGCAAAGTTGGCATGGGGGCATTCATCGCTGCATTGTCAACGGCAGCGGCCGGCCGCAGCGGGGCGTCAAGGCTTGGGCGGCGGGAAGCCGGGCATGCCCGGGAACAGCGCGCCGGCTTGCTTGGCGATCTGTTCCTGCATTTGCGTGAACAGGTTTTTCGACTGTTCGGTGTAGCTGCCCATCAAGGTTTGCAGCATCGGCGCCTGGCCGGTGAGGAACTGCGCCCAGGCTTCTGGGGTGAACACATTGGGCTCGTTCACCGCCGTGCCCTGGCTGGCAAAGCGCGTTTGCAAATCAACGAAGGTTTGCAGGTTGCGCTCCAAGTAGGCGCCCATCATGCCCTGCATGGCATGGCCATAGAAGCGGATCAACTGCGACAACATGGGCGCGCTGAAGATCGGCTTACCGCCGGTCTCTTCCTCAAGAATGATCTGCAGCAAGATGCTGCGCGTGAGGTCTTCATTGGTCTTGGCGTCGCGCACCTCGAACTCGGTGCCGGCCAGCACCATGGCCTTCACATCATTCAGCGTGATGTAGCTGCTGGTT
>JANMYI010000445.1:0-11376 GCA_031381955.1 Burkholderiales bacterium | reverse complement strand
GCGGCGGCGCCTGCTCAAACACTTCAGTCAAGCGGAACTTGGCTTCGAGTTCAACACCCGAGGTGAATGCCCCGCCGACGTTCTTGGGCCGGCTCACCCAGCGCGGCGTGGCGCTCCAAGGCACCACTTCAAGTGTGGTGGTGCTGCGCATCAGGTCTTTGATGCGCCGCGCGAACACATTCGCGCTGAGCACGCCGCCGGCACCGAGGTAGCGCTCCACCGCCAAGTCGATGCCGGTGGCCAGTTCGGGCTTCAAGTCGGGGTTGCCGGCAGTATCTGCCTGCGTTTCGGAGTTGCGGCCGTCGATCACCACGCGCGGGCGGCTGATCAGGTTTTGCAGCGTGGGCGAGCGGTAGCTGCGCGTCAGGCTCAGGCGCAGCTGGTCGCGCGATTTTTCGCCAGGCTTCCACACCGCGTGCAGCAGGGGCGTCCACACGCTGCTGCGGTTGGTTTGCGGCGTGCCGTCGAGCGCCTCGCCGCGGGTGGTGATGCCTTCCCAGCGCAGCCCGGCGTGGGCGGCCCATTGCGGGCCCATCTTCCATTCGTCTTGCGCATACAAGGCGGTGCGCAGGGCACGGGCGCTGAAGGTGTCGCCAAAGTCGGTGAGTTGCGGCACGTTGTTCAATACCGACTCACGTGAATCGTTACGCCGTGAGGCGTCGATCTCGGCGCCCGCCACAAGCTGGTGTTCGGCGGCGGTGAACTGCGACGCTTTCAGATTGAAGGTGACCGAGGGTTCGCGAAAGCGGTTCACTTCGGTCATCACCAGGCTTTGCACGTTGTTGCGGTCGAATTCGAGGTGCAGGTTGTGGTTGGCGCTGTCAAGCAGGCCCATGCCGCCACGCCATTCGAGGCGCACCTCACCCAGGCGAAACGCCCACTGTCCGTTCAGCCGCGCCATGCCGAAGTGGCCGGCACCGTCATCGCTGGCATGGTCGAAACGCGGCGCGGTGGCGGGCAGGCGTTGATCCAACGTGTGAAAGCGCCGCGTGTTGCCTTCGCCAAAGAAGAAGTTCGGCATCAGCATCAGCGTGGTGCCGGCTTCATCGCGCCATTGCAGCCGGGCGGTGACGTTGATGCCGGCGCGGCGCTCGATGCTGCGTGAGTCGAGCGTTTCGTCGCGCGTGAACACCTCGCCGGCCAGGTCTTGCTCGGTGGTGCTGCTGCGCGTGTGGCTTTCGCGGTTGCCCTGGTAGACCGAGGCCGACAGGTTGTAGATGAAGTTGCCCGCGCTGTCGTTGCGCGTCCAGCCCAGGTTGGGTTGCACGCGGCCGTTTTCCAGGCCCAGGCCCAGGCGCAGATCGTTGAGCTTTTTGGTGAAGCCCTCGCGCGTGATGATGTTGATGGTGCCGCCGATGGCCCGCGCGCCCGTCTCGGCGGTGGGCGCGCGCAGGATCTCGATGCGCTCGATCTGTTCGGGCGTGAGCGATTCGATGGAAAAGCCTGGCGGCACGCGCTGGCCGTCGAGCAGGATTTGCGTGTAGCCCGCGCCCAGGCCGCGCATGCGCGGTGGCCCGCCACGGCCGGGCGCGCCGCCGGTCGTCACACCAGGCAGGCGGCGCAACACCTCGCCCACCGTGGTGTCGCCATAGGCCTCGATTTGTTCGCGCCCGATCACGATCTTGGCCGCCGTGCTTTGGCGCCGCGTTTCGCTGTCGCCGATGGCGCTGCCGCGGATTTCCACTCGCTGTGCAGCCCCCGGGGTAGACGCGGCCGAGGCCGGCGCCGCCGGCGCAGCGGCGTTTTGCGCGTGCGCGGGCACGCCAAATGCAGCCAGGCACACCCCCACCAGGACGGCCTGAAGCCGAATCACTGAAATCTTTGTCATGTTTGCATTTTCACAGCCCGCCGTAAGCTGCCAGAATCCGCCCGCCGGGCCGCTTGACTTGGGCGCATCTGCCCCCAAGTTCTTGCCCGGCGTGACCTTTCATGTGGAGATCATTGATGAACAAGTTCTTGTTGAGTCTCGTGGCAGCCCTGTCGCTGAGCCTGGCCATGGCCCCCGATGCCGCCCAGGCCAAGCGCTTGGGTGGCGGCAAGTCCAGCGGCACGCAACGCGCGCCCGATGCCACGCCGGCCAAGCCCGCCGCGCCCGCGCAGCAGCAAGCTGCACCCGCCGCTGCCGCAGCGCCTGCGGCAGCCACCCCACCCAAGCGCAGTTGGATGGGCCCGTTGGCCGGCATCGCCGCCGGCCTGGGCCTGGCCGCGCTGGCCAGCCACTTCGGCTTCGGTGAAGCCATGGGCAACATCATGACCATGCTGCTGCTGGGCGTGGTGGTGATGGTGGTCATCGGCTTCGTGATGCGGCGCATGGCTGCGCGCAAGCAGGCCGCCCTGGCGGGCGCCGGCGCGGGCTCGGGTTCAGGCATGGGCGGCTTCACCGTCCTGCAACCGGCACCGCAAGAGCCGGCCATGCAGCGCAGCGCCACGGGCTTGCAGCATGACGCTGCGCCCACTGCACAAGGCAGCGCTCCAGCCAGCGTTCAAACCAGCGCGATCCCGGCCGGCTTCGACAGCGAAGGCTTCGAGCGCATCGCCAAGACCATCTTCATCCGCATGCAAGAAGCCAACGACCGCGGCAACCTCGAAGACCTGCGCCAATTCACCACGCCCGAGATGTATGCCGCCATCAAGCTCGACATGCAGGAGCGCAATGCCGCCACGCAGACCACCGATGTGGTGAAGGTTGATGCTCAAGTGACCAGCGTGGCGCAAGAAGGCACGCGCCAGGTGGTGAGCGTGCGCTTCAATGGCCTGATCCGCGAAGAGCGCGAGTCAGCCGCCAACGACTTCGACGAAACCTGGCACCTGCAACGCGAAGGCGACGAACCCGCCTGGCGCATTGCCGGCATTCAGCAACGCTGAAGCGCCCACGCATTCACCACCGCCACCAGGGCCGTCAACTCGGCCTGGAGCGGCCCGAAGCCCGCGGTCTTTTCGACGCGGGCTTCGTCCATGTACAGGCGCTTGTTGACTTCCAGTTGCAGGCTGTGCCGCCCGGCCGCCGGCTGGCTGTAGGCGCGGGTCAGCTCGAAGCCCTTGAAGGGGTCGTTGACGGCAACGTCGTGCCCGCCCTTGCGCAGCGTGTTCGCCACCAGCGCGGTGAGTTCGGGCGCCGCGCTGCTGCCATCCATATCACCCACCACGAAATCGGGCCGCGGCTTGCCGGGCGCGCCGGCGGTGTGCAGCGAGCCCACCGCGTTCATCGAGTGGCAATCGAGGTGCACGCTCAGGCCATAACGCTGATGCGTGGCGGCGATGCGCTCGCGCAGGGCACGGTGATAGGGCTCGTGGCAGCGCTCAATGCGGCTGCGCAGTTCAGCGACACTCAGCTTGCGGTTATAGATGTCACGCCCGTCGTCGAGCGTGCGCCAGGCCAGGGTCTTGCCGATGGCGGCCAGGCCGCTGGGGCGGTACAGGTCGGGCCAGGCCCCGCCTTCGAGCAACGCCAGATCGATGTCGCCGGCATGGCGGTTGGCATCGACATAGGTGCGCGGGAACAGCGCTGCCAACAACCACACACCCTGGGCCGTGGCCGGTGCGAACAACTCATCGACGAAGCAGTCTTCGCCTCTGCGCAAGTCGGTTTCGCTGAGGTTGGCGCCAAAGTCGGCGGGGAACCGGCAGCCTGAGTGCGGTGAGTCCAGCAGCACGGGCGACGCAGGTTGGGCCGGGCCGTGGGTGATGATCCATTCCGTGGCGCTCATGGTGCAGGTGGTGATTGATGTTGCCGGGGATTGTCGCGGCCGACCAGGCCTTAAGCTTTACCGCATGAACAGCACACGCCGCCCATGAATCCCGCCATCGAACTCGCCGCCCCTGACATCACCCCCTGGCGCAGCACGAACACCGGGGTGGAGTACGTGCA
Source organism: Burkholderiales bacterium (assembly GCA_031381955.1). Lineage (GTDB taxonomy): Bacteria > Pseudomonadota > Gammaproteobacteria > Burkholderiales > Burkholderiaceae_C > Rubrivivax. The sequence goes on along the minus strand of JANMYI010000445.1, from coordinate 7,508 downwards.
CAGTTTCGATTCAGGCCGCCCGGGCCGGCACGTCATGGTGCAGGCCTTGACCCATGGCAACGAGATCTGCGGCGCCATTGCGCTGGACTGGTTGCTGCGCCAGGGTCTGCCGGCGCCCCTGCGCGGGCGCCTGACGCTGGCCTTTGCCAACGTGGCCGCCTTCGAGCGCTTCGACCCTGAAGCGCCGCACGCCAGCCGTTGCGTGGATGAAGACATGAATCGCGTCTGGGCCGACGAGGTGCTGCTGGGCACACGCGATTCCTGCGAACTGCGGCGCGCGCGCGAGCTGCGGCCCTTCGTTGATGCGGCAGACTTTCTGCTCGACATCCATTCGATGAGCGAGGCTTGCGCGCCGCTCATGGTGTGCGGCGACGGCGGCCGCGGCGGCGACAAAGCTGCCGCCCTGGCGCGCCAACTGAAGGTGCCCGAAGTGCTGCTGGTCGACACCGGCCACCCGGCGGGCTTGCGCATGATCGACCGCGGCGAGTTCGGCAACCCGAAGAACGCGCGCACCGCCGTGCTCATTGAATGCGGCCAGCACTGGGAGGCCAACGCCGCCGCCGTGGCGGCCGACACGATGCTGCGCTTTCTTGAGCACACCGGTGTGCTGCCGCAGGCCTATGCGCAGGCACACATCAAACAATTGGCCGTGCCACTGGCCAGGATGCAGCGCCTGGTGCGCGTGACGCACGCCGTGGTGGCGCGCAGCCCGGCGTTCGCTTTTGTGGCGCCCTTCAAGGGGCTGGAGATGATTGCGCATGCCGGAGCGGTGATCGCCACCGATGGCGATGAAGTCATCCGCACGCCCTACGACAACACCGTGTTGGTGATGCCCAACCGGGTGCACGCCCAACCCGGCTCGACCATGGTGCGGCTCGGCCGCTACGACGCGCCTTCAGTGCCCGGCTGAAGTCTGCGCCGCGCCGCCTGGCACCGGTGCCAGCAGGCCGTGCCCAAACGCGCCAAGGAAGATGCCCGCCAGCGCCGCCAGCAGCGCCCAGTTGCCCACACCCAGCCCGGCGATGGCCGGGCCCGGGCACACGCCGCACAAGCCCCAGCCGGCGCCAAAGATGGCCGCACCAACCAGGGTGTCGCGGTTCAAGCGTGCAGCGTGCTGGTCGAACTGCCATGCCAGCAGGGGGCGGCGCAGCAGGCGCGGCGCAAAGCGGTAGGCCGGCAGCACCACGGCCACCGCGCCGCCCATCACCAGCATCAGGCCAGCATCGCGCCACTGCAAGAAGCTGAGCACGACTTCGGGCGAGATCATGGTCGACAGTGCCAGGCCGAAGCCGAACAACATGCCGCACACCAGAACGGCCAGGAATTGACGAAAGCCCATCTCACCTCCCCAGCCACAAAACCAGATGCGCCACGGCAAAGGCGCTGGCCATGAAGGTCAGCACCGCCAGCAGCGAAGGCAGTTGCAGCGAGCCCAGGCCACAGATGCCATGGCCCGAGGTGCAACCGCCCGACAAGCGCGCGCCGTAGCCCACTGCCAGGCCACCCACGAACAACTGCCACAGCGGCAGCGCCGTGGTTTGCGGCTGCGCCGGCCCGAGCAACGCCCACCACAGCGCCGCGCCCAGCACCAGGCCCAGCGCATATACCGCGCGCCAGTTGCGGCTGCTGGTGAAGCGCAATTGCTGGAAGTAGGGCCGTTGCACCCACCACGACCAGGTGCTGGTGAACACGCTGCTCATGCCGCCAATGCGGCCGGTGAGCACGAACAGCAGCGCCACCGCCACGCCGATGAGCAAGCCGCCGGCCAGGAAGTGGCCGGGGCCGGAAGGGAACAGTTGCTCGATCATGTTGCGTTGGCCGTTCAGTGGTTGTGAAAGGGGGTAGACGCAGGGGCACGTTACGCCCCGCCATGAAAAACGGCCACCTGCACAAGGCAAGTGGCCGTGTCAGCCAGCCTGGTGTCTGGCTTGGCTATTACAGGGCGCGGATGTTGGCAGCCTGCAGGCCCTTGGGACCTTGCTTGACTTCAAATTCCACGCGCTGGTTTTCTTGCAGGCTCTTGAAGCCGTCGCCGGTCTTGATTTCGCTGAAGTGCGCGAACAAATCCTTGCCGCCGGCTTCGGGCGTGATGAAGCCGAAGCCCTTGCCGTCGTCAAACCATTTGACGGTGCCGGTCTGGGTGGTAGTGGTGGTCATGGAAGATTCCTTTCGGTGAATCGTTGGACAAAAGAACGCACTCGCCGCAGCGAAGGCGCGGACAGATCACACCGAGGGAAGTCTTGAACGAGGGGAGTTCGGACCTGGCACGCAGATGAAGCAAGAGGCTGCACCGGCGCCTGGAACGGGGACCTTGAAAGAACGGTCTCCGGCATGGCTGTTGGCGCATTGTAGGGGCATTCCCTGATGGCCTTACAAAAAGCTTGAGTGGCGCTGTGTTGGGCACGCGCCATCACCCGCCCGTCACCCGCCCGTCACCCACGTTTGGCCGCCATGCGCAGGCGCGAATGGCGCGCACGCGACTTCCACAAGGCCAGCCGTTCCTGGCGCTGGCGCAGGCTCAAGGTGTCGCGCCCGGCCTCGCGCCGCAGCTTGTGATAACTGCGCAGCCGCTCCGCGCTCACGCCTTCGCGCACGGCGCAGCCGGGCTCGTCACCATGGCGGCAATCGCGGTAGCGGCAATGCTGGCTGAGCGCGCCGATGTCGTCGAACACCTCGTCCAGCGCGGCTTCATCGGCATCTAACCGCAAGGTGCGCAGGCCAGGGGTGTCGATGATGCAGGCCCCCTGCGGCGTGACGTGCAGCGAACGCGCCGTGGTGGTGTGGCGCCCACGCCCGTCCCCGCGCCGGGCTTCACCGGTGAGTTGCATCGCGGCGCCCAACAAGGTGTTGGTCAGCGTGCTCTTGCCCGCGCCGCTGGAACCGAGCAGCACCAGCGTCTGCCCCACGGCCAACCAGGGTTCGAGCGCCGCGCGCGCGCTGTCGTGCAGTGCGTTCACGGCCAGGCAGGGCACGCCGGCGGGCAAGGTGGCGGCCAGTTCACGCTGGCGCGCCGGCAAGTCGGCGCACAGGTCGGCCTTGGTCAACACCACCACGGGCGACACGCCGCTGATGTGCGCCAGCGCCAGGTAGCGCTGCAGGCGGCGCGGGTTGAAGTCGAGATCGGCGCCCATGGTCAGCACAGCGGTGTCAACGTTGTTGACGATGGCCACGCGGGTCACCTTTTCGCGCCCGTCGTGCAGCCGGCGCGCCAGTTGCGTCAGCGGCGGCAAGCGCTCGTGGACCCAGGTTTCACCCAGCGAGTTGCGCCAGGCCAGCACCCAGTCGCCCACGGCCAGGCTGTCGCCTTGGTCGAGCAACTGGGTCAGCAAGGCGGGCAAGGCCCGGGCCGGGTGTTCTGCGTGGCCGTCGTGCACGGCAAGCTGGTCGCGTTCAACGCGGGAGATTCGTACAAGCTGCTCGGCGCCATCGAAGCGCGCGGCGAGCAGGGCGTTTTGGATCAGTGAAGGCTTCAAGCCGATGCGTTGCAGCGCGCCGAAGCAGGTGGAGTCGATCATGTGATGTGGGCATGTTGAAGCGCCACGGCATGAACGCAGTGGCCACAGCCAGGCATGCCGATGCCAGGCAACAGAGTTCAACAGGCCGGGAGGGCGGCACCAGTGGGCGCCAGGGGCGGCATGGCCGCCCGCGGGGTCAATGCGGCAGGCGCGCGCAACCCGACCGTGGGTGAAGGGCGTCTTGGTGCATGGCAGCCTCCTGGTCGAATGGGTTACTTAAACGGGCAAGGCGCGCAATGTCGGCGCTTTGGGCCGCGCCGTCAAGCGGTGGCCACCCCGAGTCGCGGCCCTGGCAAGCTCTCATTGCCAGGCCGGGCCGGCGCCCCTATAACCGCGGCCTACTGGCCTGCTGCCGCATAGAACAACCAACCTGCCCATGCCCACATGACCGCCCCCACCACGGCCTTGCTCAGCGTGCAAGGCGTGACCGTTCGCTTTGGTGGCATCGTGGCGCTCGACAGCGTGAGCTTCGACGTGGCCCGCGGCCAAATCTGCGGCCTGATCGGCCCCAACGGCGCCGGCAAGACCACGCTGTTCAATTGCATGAGCCGCCTATACCAGTACCAGGCCGGCGACATCCACTTCGAAGGCCACTCCATCACGGCCACGCCCACGCACAAGATCGCTGGGCTGGGCATGGGCCGCACCTTCCAGAACCTGGCCATGTTCCGCAGCATGCCGGTGGCCGACAACGTGATGGTCGGCGCGCATTGCCGCTCCAGCGCCGGCTTCGCGGCCAGCGCCTTGCGCCTGCCCAGCGTGCGCGCCGAAGAGCAGCGCCTGCGCGAAGGCGCCGAGAAGATCATGGACTACCTGGGCCTCACGCCGCACCGCCACCGCCCGGTGGGCGACCTGCCCTTCGGCACGCAAAAGCGCGTGGAGTTCGCACGCGCCTTGGCCGCCGAGCCCAAGCTGCTGATGCTCGACGAGCCCGCCGCCGGCCTGAACCACGAAGAGCTGGGCGAGTTGAGCCGGCTGATCCGCGATGTGCGCGACCGCATGAACATCACCGTGCTGCTGGTCGAACACCACATGAGCCTGGTGATGGGCGTGTCAGACCACATCGTGGCCTTGAACTTCGGGCGCAAGATCGCCGAGGGCACGCCGGCGCACATCCAGAACCACCCCGATGTGATTGCCGCCTACCTGGGGGCGCCGGCCAATGTCTGAAATGCTGAAAGTCAGCAAGCTGTGCGCCTTCTACGGCGCCACGCAGGTCTTGTTCGACGTTAATTTCGCGCTGCAGGCCGGGCAGATCACCACCATCCTGGGCGCCAATGGCGCGGGCAAAACCACCACGCTGCGCGCGCTGTGCCAGGTGGTGCGCACCAGCGGCAGCATCACACTCGATGGCAAGCCGATCAACGGCCTGGCCACCGAAAGCGTGGTGCGCCTGGGCGTGGCCCAGGTGCCCGACGGCCGCGGCACCTTCACTGCGCTCAGTGTGGAAGAAAACCTGCGCCTGGGCGCCTACACCCGGCGCAACAAGGCCGAGTTGGCGCAAGACATGGACAAGGCCTTCGCGCGCTTCCCCATCCTGGGCCAGCGCCGCCACCAGCAGGCCGGCACGCTTTCAGGCGGTGAGCAGCAGATGCTGGCCATCAGCCGGGCGCTGATGCTGCGGCCCAAATTGCTGCTGCTCGATGAGCCTTCGTTCGGCCTGGCGCCGCTGATCGTGGCCGAGATTTTTCAGATCATGCGCAAGATCAACGCTGAAGATGGCGTGACCATGTTGCTGGTGGAACAAAACGCCAACCTGGCACTCGACTTGGCGCACCACGCCTACTTGCTGGAAACCGGCCGCGTGGCGCTGCATGGGCCGGCGGATGTGATCAAGCGCGACGAGTCGGTGCGCCGCACCTACCTCGGGTATTGAGAGCCTGCGACGATATGGAAGCCTTCCTGCACCAACTGTTTTCCGGCCTGGCCAACGGCTGCATCTATGGCTCGGTGGCCCTGGCGCTGGTGATGATCTACCAGGCCACCCACCACATCAATTTCGCCCAGGGCGAAATGGCCACCTTCTCCACCTTCGTAGCCTGGGCGCTGATGCAAGCCGGCTGGCCTTACTGGGGTGCGTTCTTCTTCACCGTGGCGCTGTCGTTTGCCGGCGGCTTGTTGATCCAGCGCCTGGTGCTGCGGCCGATTGAGAAGGCGCCGGTGCTGACCAACGTCATCGTCTTCATCGGCCTGCTGCTGATCTTCAATGCCTTGTCGGGCTGGTTGTTTGATCACACCGTCAAGGCCTTTGCCAGCCCCTTCCCCAAAGACGCGGCCTACGCCGGCAAGTACTTTTCCGCGCACCAGGTTGGGTCGGCGGGAGTGCTGTTGGTGGTGCTGGCGGCCCTGTTCAGTTTCTTCCGCTACACCTCGGTCGGCTTGGCGATGCGCGCGGCGGCGCAGAACCCCGAGTCGGCACGGCTGGTGGGCATTCGAGTGAGCTGGATGCTGGGCCTGGGCTGGGGCCTGGCCGCGGCCATCGGCGCGGTGGCCGGCATGATGGTCGCACCCATCGTCTTTCTCGACCCCAACCTCATGCTCGGCATCTTGCTCTACGGCTTTGCCGGCGCGCTGCTCGGCGGCATCGACAACCCCTGGGGCGCGGTGATCGGCGGCCTGGTGGTGGGCGTGCTGGAAAACGTGCTCGGCGCCTATGTCATCGGCACCGAGCTGAAGCTCACCGTGGCCCTGGTGCTGATCGTGGGCACGCTCACGCTGTGGCCTGACGGCTTGTTCGGCAAGAAAGTGGTGACAAGGGTATGAAAACACTTGATCGCCGCTGGCAGTGGTTTTGGGGCGTGGCGCTGGTGGTTGCGTTGCTGCTGCTTCCCTTCTTGTTCAAGAACTATCGCGTGTTCCAGTTCAACTTGGTGCTGGTGTACGCGGTGGCCATCCTGGGCCTGAACATCCTCACTGGTTACAACGGCCAAATATCGCTTGGCCATGGCGCTTTCTATGCCTTTGGCGCCTACACCGCCGCCGTGTTGATGGACAAGCTCGGCGTGCCCTACTGGGCCACGCCGCCGGCGGCCTTCGTGGTGTGCTTTGGCTTCGGCTTTTTGGTGGGCTTTCCGGCGCTGCGGTTGGCCGGCCACTACCTGGCGCTGGCCACCTTTGCGCTGGCCGTGGCCGTGCCGCAGTTGCTGAAATACAAGCAGATCGAAGGGCTCACCGGCGGCGTACAAGGCCTCGTGTTGAGCAAGCCTGAAGCGCCCTTCGCGTTCAGCCTGTTCGGCCAACCGCTGAGCCCGGATCGCTGGCTTTATTTCTTCACGCTCGCCGTGGCCGCGGTGATGTTCCTGCTGGCCTGGAACCTGCTGCGCGGCCGAGTGGGGCGGGCCTTGATTGCCGTGCGCGACCATCCCATCGCCGCCACGGCCATGGGTGTGAACCTGCCCATGTTCAAGTCGCTGACTTTTGGCGTGTCTGCCGGCTGCACCGGGCTGGCGGGGGCGCTGGGGGCCATCGTGGTGGCTTTCGTATCGCCCGACAGCTTCACCGTGCAGCTCTCGATCTTTCTGCTGGTGGGCGTGGTGGTGGGCGGCCTGGCGTCGATACCCGGCGCCATTTTTGGCGGCATGTTCATCCAGTACGTACCCAACATCGCCGACGAGATTTCAAAGTCGGCGCCAGCGGCGATCTATGGTGTGTTGTTGATCGGGCTGATGTACCTCATGCCCACCGGCGTGATGGGCGGCTTGCAAAGCCTTTGGGCTCGGCGGAGACCAAAGACAAAGGGTTGACCCGGATGCCCGCCGCCGCGGGTGTAGCGTTTGATGTGTACCTTTCTCTCAGGAGACCTTGAATCATGAAGCTGAAAACCCTCGCGCTCACCGCCGCCAGCCTGGCAGCGCTGACCCTGGCCGGCACCGCGCTGGCACAGAAAAAATACGACGTCGGCGCCACCGACAAGGAAATCAAGCTCGGCCACATCAACCCGTACTCGGGCCCGGCGTCGTCGTATGGCGCCATCGGCAAGTCGATCGGCGCCTA
>JANMYI010000434.1:0-4313 GCA_031381955.1 Burkholderiales bacterium | reverse complement strand
CGTCATCTGGAAGCTGTTGCCGCGCGCCTCGTCATAGGCGCAATCGGCGTAGAACATCTTCTTTACGGCATCCTGATCCTGGGAAGCAATGGTGCCATTTGCCGCAGCTCGGTTCCAGGCCGTGCGGAAGTTTCTGGCGGCACCGTTGCCGTCGTCACGAAGTTCGTCGTAGTCCTCTGGACGATCGTCAAAAGTCTTTCGTCGCACCTGATCATCGACTTCGTCAATCTTGGCGCAATAAACCTGGAGCTGGCAGCAGTTCCAGTTATTCTTCACCGTCGAGTTGACTTTGCAGTCGATTGGGATGTCTTCGACGCCTGGTGTGGGCGCTTGCAGATTGGTTGCCATGCTCGCCCCTACAGGGTGTTCTCATGGTTGTGCGTCATCTTGTCTTGCAGCCGACAGGCGTTCTGCCCATCGAACTTGACGTCGAAAGAGTACGAGATCCACTTGGCTTCTTTCATGTTCACGCTTGACTTGACACCCCCTGCGACGCCGGCCTCATCGCCGTTGCTTCGGGAATACTCCGAACCCTTGATGGCCGCCATCTCACCGTCGGTCTTCACGGTGGTGGTGCCGTTCGCGAGGCTGTTTGCCATGGCGATGTTGGGGTAAGGAATGGGTACCGGGCCTGCCGGGCTGGGCGTCTTGCAAACATCGGGCGCCATCGCCGTAGAGACGCCCATGCTGCCCTTGTGAGCGACGCTGAGCGCAGGATTGAGTGCGTTGACCCCGACAGTGACCGGCATGGTGATTCCTTCTCGCTAGGTTTCGATGCCGAGACGGATTGCGGCTCGGTGCGGACTGTCAGAGCTGCTCCAGATCAGAACATTGCGTCCAGCAAGCCAATGGGTCTGGGCAGCCTGCCAAGCCAGAGCCACAAGCAGAGTGCCGGTGGCCGCACCCACATCGCCCCAGCAATCGGCAGGAGTGCGCGTTGCCGTCGCATCGACGAAACGATCGCTGGTGCGGACCACGGCGAAACCGTACTCGTCGGCGCGGTCCGATTCGCCGTTGTAGTCGCACAGAACCTCGTCGATCTTTTGATCCCGGGGCAATTCGGCGATGGCGCTCTGGATCGCGCTCGTCAGGCCGTGGCCCAGGCAAGGTTCGTCGCCGCGGCGAGGAACCATCTCGGCCGCGGCGCCAAAACCGGCGACGTTCACGGTCGCGTGCAAACGATGGCTGGGCCGCGCGGCGTAAGCCACGATGCAGAACGCCGCCCCTTCTCCGGGGATGAAGCCCCAGGGGTTGACGGCGTTGTGCAGTCGGTCCGTGGCTTCGAGCCAATCCAGCGCATCCGCATCCAACCATGAGTCGACGCCACCAGCCAAAGCCCAGCTGCAACTGCGTCGCGCCAGCGCTTCGCAGCAGGCCTGAAGCGCCAGCAGGCCCCCGGCATGGCCGGCATCGATCTCAAACATCTCGATGGGTAGGGCGTGGCGCGCGAATTCGGCGCGGACCGCCGTCACCACCGCCGAGATCGCCGCGCGGTCCAGACCGGGCCGCTTGCTCGGCACGGCCAGATAGACCGGAACCCTGTCAAGCGAAGACCCATTGGGACGCAAAAGCAAGCACTCTTGGATCGCCGCGCAGGCCATGGCGGCGAGTCTCTCCGACGTACCAGTATCCGGGTCGGTGACGGGCGCACGGCCCACGATCACCCGGTCACCGATGCTGTCGACGATGAAGGGGTGCGCCCCGAAGCCACTGATTCCCGCGCGCACGGCCGCCGCCGAAGTGGCTGCATCCAGCCCGACCGCCGTGCAGGCGCCCACCGATACGATCTTCATGACGCGGCCCTCGTTGGCAACGAGGCACCCAACGAGACCCGGGGTTTCTCGCGCACGTGGACGGTCCCCAACTTGGTTGTGTGGCCGTGGCAACGCAGCGTGCTCACCCAGGTCAGCACGAGCCTCCCTGCATCGGGCAGAAGCATCACGGTGTCCAGCTGCGCCCGGTGCGCGTGCACGTTTTTGCCGATCTGGGTGTTGATCACAAGCCACGCGCGCGGCAAGAGAAATTGCCACGACCCGCGCGGGGTCAGGTTACGCAATTCGACGGGTTCGCCTCCGACGAGGTGGTTCGGCGGCTGCTGGTCGGACGGCGCCGAGTTGTAGAAGTGGTCGTCCAGGTCGTGTGGTGGCAGCGGAAAACGCTCGGCGCGCCACGCCTCGTCATAGGTTCCCGCCAGACGCGCGCGGGGCTGCCAGTGGCGAGAGATAGGGCCCAGGCCGGCTGGGATATCGGACGCATCCTCGTACTCGATGTTGTGCAGGAGATCGCCTTCCTGGCGGTTTTCACCAGCCCCGAAGCCGCGACCAATGGGGTTCCGCACGTCGCAAGACCAGACGCCATCCGGGCCCGGCTCGCCGATGGCGCCGCCGTGCGCCCTTTCGTAGACCATGGGCAGTCGATCGAACGGCAACGGGTCCGACGCGCTCCAGCGCAGCGCACCCTTCTGCCAACGGCGATCACCCCAGACGCGCAGGCGCTTGATGACGGGCCCGACCCGCATCCCAACCGTAACGGAAGAGGCCTTGACCCCGGCAGGTGCGTAGGCGTGGCCGAGTAGTAGCACGTCAGTGGTGGGCTTCACAATATTGAAGTCGCTTTCGCTCAAGAGGCTGGAATGTCCCGCTTTGCCGACATATTTCGGCGCCCTCACGATGGGAGACTGCACTTCGTCAACATCACAGTGGCCGTCAGGCGTGACGACGAAAGTACCTTTGGTCACGACCACGAGCGTTTCAGCACCGCTCTTGTCGCGCAGCACCTCCGCTTCAACCACATACGGGGTGGTGTTGGCGACGTTCAGCATGGGATCGGCAGCTTCAGATCAGTTGATCTGTACCGCACCACCCTTGACGCGGTTCACGCCCGTGGATCGGCTCAGCAGGTAGCTGCCTTCGATCAACACCTTGCCCGCTTTGGTGAGCGTGATGCTGGCCTTGCCGCAGCGAAGCACCAGTTGCTCCTTGGCGCTGACGATCAAGCGTTGCCCATCGGTATCGATGTCGATTTGCAAAGGGCGCTCATCGGCCGGCCAGCCCGTCTGGCCCTGAAGAACGCCCAGGATGATCGGGCGCCTGGCGTCGCCAGCTTCGAACATCAACACGACAGCGGCGCCGATGTGCCGGCCATGCAGATCGACCGTGCTGCGCGCCGGCACCGCGCCTGCGCCGGCCTGGCCGGGAAAGCGCACGAGCGGCGTCTGGCCGTCGTCTGATAAGGCGAGCAGTTCGCCGATCACCGCACCCATCACAGCGCCAGGCAGTTGCGGCGTGGTCGGGTTGCCCAGCAACGGCGCCAGCAGGTCGGCCGCCTCTTGCACCTCCGCATGACCCGCCGGCAAATCGTTCGCGTTCATCGCCTGCTCTTCAGTTCTGCAAAATCTTCGAACCCTTCATCACGATGTCCCCACCGGCCTTGACATTGATCTTGCCGCTGCCATCAATCGTGATGTCCTTGCCCTTGATTGCAATCGTGCCGTCCTTCTTCATCGTGATGCTGGCGCTGCCAGTCTTGATGGTGATGGAGTCACCGGCATCGATGATCAGGTTCTTGCCCACCTTCAGCGCGTCGTCTTCGCCCACCGTGGTGCTGCGGGCCTTGCCCACGGTGGTGGCTTGCGCACCGGCCACGCTGAGCTTTTGATCGGCGCCCACGCTGGTGGTCTGGCCGGCGCCGATGGTGTTGCTTTGCGCCGCACCAACGGTTGTGCTTTGCGCCGCGCCGACGTTGGTGCTCTGGTTGGCGCCCACCGTGATGCTTTGCATCGCGCCCACGGCGACCACTTGCGCGGCGCCGATGGCGATTTCTTGCGCGCCGCCCACCGCAATGGTTTCGTTCACGCCCACGGCGTGGGTGCGCTGCAGCGCCACCGTCGCCGTTTCGCTGCCGCCCACGCTGATCGTGCGGTTGGCGCCGATGCTGATGCTTTCATTCGCGCCCACCGTTTCGCTGCGGTTAACACCGATGCTGATTTTTTCGTTCGCACCCACCGTCTCGCTGCGGTTCACGCCGATGGTGATCTTCTCGTTGTTGTCCACCGTTTCGGTGCGGTCGTGTTTGACGTGGGTGGTTTCGTCATGGTCTATGGTCTTCTTGCGGTCGTGGCCGACCCAGTGGGTCTCGTCGTTCTCGACCTCGATGTCCTGGTTCTTCTCGGCGTGCAGATACACCTGCTCGCTGCCCTTCTTGTCCTCGTAGCGCAGTGCGTTGGCATTGCCGTAGGCGCCGCCCTTGCTGGCGCGCGACAGCACGCCCGATTGCGTGGCATTGGCCGGCAATTCCCACGGGGGCATCTGCTC
>JANMYI010000432.1:0-8570 GCA_031381955.1 Burkholderiales bacterium | reverse complement strand
TCGGCGGCGCGATCGCGCTGAACCTGCTCTTCGGCATCCCGCTGGCCTGGGGCGCGTTGATCACCGGTGTGGATGTGATGCTGATCCTCGTGTTGCAGCACTACGGCATCCGCAAGCTCGAAGCGGTGGTCGCCGCGCTGGTGCTGACCATCGGCGCTTGCATGGCCATCGAGATGCTGCTGGTGCAGCCGAGCCTGAGCGCGATTGCCAAAGGCTTCGTGCCGCGGCTGGATTCGGCCAGCCTGTTCGTGGCCATCGGCATCCTCGGCGCGACCGTGATGCCGCACAACCTGTACCTGCATTCGTCGCTGGTGCAAACGCGGCGCATCGACGCGAACCCGGCCGCACAGCGCGAGGCCTTGCGCTACAACTTGCTCGACACGGTGCTGGCGCTGAACATCGCGTTTTTCATCAATGCGGCGATCCTGGTGCTGTCTGCTTCGACCTTCTTTTCGCGCGGCATCGTTGTCAACGAGTTGCAGCAGGCCCACGAATTGCTGACGCCGCTGCTCGGCACCACGCTCGCATCAACCGCATTCGCCATCGCGCTGCTCTGTTCAGGGCAGAGCTCGACCATCACCGGCACGCTGGCCGGCCAGGTGGTGATGGAGGGCTTCGTCAAGCTGCGCATGAGCCCCATCAAGCGCCGGCTGCTGACGCGTTCGCTGGCCATCGTGCCGGCGGTGGCGGTGCTCGTGACTGCCGGCGAGAGCGGCGTGCTGCAGCTGTTGGTGCTGAGCCAGGTCGTGTTGAGCCTGCAACTGCCGTTTGCCATCGTGCCGCTGATCCGCTTCACCAGCGCGCCGCGCATCATGGGCGCATTTGCCAGCCCGCCTTGGCTGCGCCGCCTGGCCACCGGCGCCACGCTGTTGATCATCGGTTTGAACGGCTGGCTCGTGATGCGCGCCCTGACGCCTGCCGACGCGGCAGACGACGGCGCTGCGGGCCTGGGCCGGTTGGCCATTGGACTGGCCGCCGTTCTGTGCGGCGCTTTGCTGGCCTGGGTGGCGTTCGCGCCGCTGCGCACATCGGGCGCAGGAATGCCGGCGGACGAACCGCAGCCGCGTCAAGTGTTGGACAATCCGATGCCGAGAAATTAAAAGTGTGCCCTGGTCGCGTAGACGGCCAGTCAGTAAAAACGATGGCAATGCCGGGTGGTCGCGCCAAGCGCCAGACCGGTGTTGGAGGAGACTTCCATCCATCACGACAGTGCTTCAGGCCGGCAGTTGGCCCCAGATCTCAGCGGCGCACCGGTGCTTGAACCGGCCGCTGAGCGCCAGGTCATGCTGGCCTGGGAGCGCTTCGTCACCGGCGGGCAGACAAGCATCGGCACCGTATCCAAGCTGGTGCTGTCTTCGTGGCAGCGCAGCCTGCGAGCCGGTGTCGCGCCGGGTTCGCGCCATGCCCAGCTGGTCACCAGCGGCGAAGACGGCCTGGCGCAATTGCGGCGCCGCAACGATGACTTGGTGTGGGCCGCGCAGGGTCTGTTCATGACCTCCGCCCATCTGCTGGCCAGCTCTGGGTCGATGCTGCTGTTGACCGACCCGCATGGCGTGGTGCTGGAAGTTGCCGGCGACGTGCACACGCTCGAGGCAGCGCGGGAAATTCACCTCACCTGCGGCGGCAACTGGCACGAAGGCGCGGTCGGCACGAATGGCATCGGCACCGCGCTGGCGATGCGCCAGCCGGTGCAAGTACATGCGGCGGAACACTTCTGCGAAGGCATCAAGAGCTGGACCTGCGCCGCCGCACCGGTGTTCCTGCCCGGCACCGAGCAGGTCATCGGTGTGATCGACATTTCCGGGCCGCCTTCAACCTACCAGCGCAGCAATCTCGTGCTGGCCGTGGCCGCAGCGCGCCAGATCGAGGGCGTGCTCGCCGAGCGCGCCAGCCGCGAACACAAATGTCTGCTCGACGCCTGCCTGAACTTCGGCGCGCGCTGGGACGCAGCGACCATGCTGGTGATCGATCGCAACGCGCGGCTGATACACATCCAGGGCAGCCTGCCAGGCATCGAGCTGAGCCTGGGCGCGTGCCTGGCGGGCCTCGAACCGGGGCGGCCCTGGGAAGAGTGGGCACGTCGCCTGCCCGAGGGCCTGCGCCCGGAGTGGCTGCATGCAGTCATCGTCGACGGCAAGCGTATCGGCGCCCTGCTCGCGGTGCCCAAGCGCCCGCGGGGCATTGCCACACCGCCGCTGCTGCGCGCCGGCGACTCACCGACCAGCGACGGGCCGGGCAGGGCCGTCGAGGGTGCTGCTTCGCGCGCCGGCTTCGGCGGTCTGGTCGGTGCCAGCGGGCCGCTGCGCGCAGCCATCGACCGGGCATGCCTGCTCAGCACGCGGCGTGTGGCGGTGCTGATCGAAGGCGAGACGGGTGTTGGCAAGGAATTGTTCGCGCGCGCCATCCACGGCACCGAAGACCGCAGCGGCCCGCTTGTGACGTTCAACTGCGGGGCCACCACCAAGGAGTTGATCGGCAGCGAACTGTTCGGTCATGTGCGGGGTGCCTTCACCGGCGCCACCAACGAGGGGCGGTCGGGCCGTTTCGAGCTTGCGCACGGCGGCACGCTGTGCCTGGACGAAATCGGCGAGCTGCCGCTTGATTTGCAACCGGTGCTGCTGCGTGCATTGGAAGATGGTGTGGTGTACCGCCTGGGCGACGCCAAGCCACGCCGGGTCGACGTGCGCCTGCTGGCCATGACGAACCGCGACCTGCTCGAAGAAGTCGAGGCCGGGCGATTCCGCCGTGACCTCTATCACCGCATCAGCGTGACGCGCATCCGCGTGCCGCCGCTGCGCGAACGCGATGCCGACATCGGCCTGCTGACCGAGCATTTCAACCGCCAGGTGGCCGAGCGCCACGGCGTGCCCTGCCGCAGTTTCGGCGCCGACGTGATGGCCCGGCTGCAGGCCTACGCGTGGCCGGGCAATGTGCGCGAGTTGCGCAACGTGGTCGAGAGCCTGCTGCTGACATCGAACGAGCCGGTCGTGAGCTGCGACGAACTGCCGAGCGAACTGCGCGCGGTGGTCAGCCACGGCTCGAGCGCCGTGCAGCAAGCGCCCGCAGCGAGCCTGGAGGAAGTCGAGCGCCTGGCCATCGTGCGCGCGGTGAAAGATGTGCACGGCAACCTGGCGCAGGCGGCGCGCGCGTTGGGCGTTTCACGCAGCACGCTGTATCGCAAGGTCGAGCGCTACCACCTGCAGGGCATCGTGCACCCTCATGACCACGGTCATGAGGATCCAGAACCCCCGCTGTGAACCCTGGCTTCAGATCGACATCGACGCGCTGATGGAGCTGAGCATGCGAGGGCCGAACGTGCGAACGCCGCGCGCTGTGCCGCTAACATCGCGCCCCACTCCCACCCTGGCGCCTTCGCTTTGATCATCGGCACCGCAGGTCATATCGACCATGGCAAGACCAGCTTGGTCAAGGCGCTCACCGGCATCGACACCGACCGGCGGAAAGAGGAAAAGGCGCGCGGCATCAGCATCGACCTGGGCTTCGCCTACCAGGCCGCCGCCGCCGACGGCGCGGTGCTTGGCTTCATTGACGTGCCCGGCCATGAAAAGCTGGTGCGCAACATGCTGGCCGGCGCCACCGGCATCGACCATGTGCTGCTGGTGGTGGCGGCCGATGATGGCCCGATGCCGCAAACCCGCGAGCACCTGGCGATCCTCGACCTGCTCGGCCTGTCGCGCGGCGTGGTGGCGCTGAGCAAATGCGATCTGGTGACTGATGCCCGCCTGGCCGCGGCCAGCGCCGAAGTGCGTGCGTTGCTGGCGCCCACGGCGCTGGCCGGCGCTGCCATCTTGCCGGTGTCGTCAGTCACCGGCGTTGGGTTGGACGCGCTGCGGCAACACTTCGTGCAAGCCCAGGCCGGGTTGCCGGCGGCGCGCGAACAAGGCCAATTCCGCCTGGCGGTGGATCGCAGTTTTTCGCTGCCCGGGGTCGGTTGCGTCGTCACCGGCACCGCCGTGTCGGGACAGGTCAGCGTGGGCGACAAGCTGCTCGTCTCGCCCAGCGGCAAGGCTGTGCGCGTGCGCGGCCTGCACGCCCAAAACCGCATGGCCGATGCGGGCCACGCCGGCCAGCGCCTGGCCTTGAACCTGGCAGGCATCGACAAGAACGAGATTGACCGCGGTGATTGGATCGTCGCCGAGCCCGCACACGCGCCCACGCAGCGGCTGGATGCGCGCATCCGCGTGCTGGCCAGCGAAGCCCGGCCGCTGGCGCAGTGGACGCCGCTGCACCTGCATCTCGGCGCGGTGGCGGTGGGCGCGCGCGTGGTGCTGCTCGAAGGTGCGGCCATCGCGCCCGGCGCCAGTGCCTTGGTGCAGCTGGAGCTTGACCGCCCGATCGGCGCGCTGCGCGGCGACCGCTTCATCCTGCGCGACCAATCGGCCTTGCGCACGCTGGGCGGCGGCAGCGTCATCGACGCCTTTGCGCCGGCAACGCGGCGGCGCAAGTCGCAACGCCTGGGCGTGCTGGCGGCGCTCGAAAAATCAACCCCGGCGGACGCGCTGGCCGCGTTGCTGGCGCTGGAGCAACCGGGCGGCGTTGAGCTGGCGCCGTTCATGACGCTGTGGAACCTCCTGCCCGACGCGCTGCAGGCCGTGCTCGGTGCGGTGCCGCACCGCGTGGTCAACGCCGGCGCCACCAGGCTGGCCTTTGCCGCGGGCCAGCTCGAACGGCTCACCGCGCGCATCAGCGCCACCCTGGGTGCCCACCACAAGCGCGCGCCCGACAGCCCGGGCATGACGCTTGAACAGCTGCAACGCGCCCTCGCGGCCAAGCCCAGCGCAGCGGTGTTCGCCTTGCTGGTGCGCGAGCTGACCACGGCGCGCACGCTGCAACGCCACGGCCCCTATCTGCAGCTCGCCGGGCACGAAACCGCGCTGCTGGGCAACGAACAAAAGATCTGGGAGCGCATCAAGCCGTGGCTGGATGAAGGCGGCATCCACCCGCCCAAGCTCAGCGAGCTGCTGTTGCGCGACCGCACGCTGCACCGCGACCCCACCGTGCGCCTGCTGCAAAAGCTGGCGCGCATGGGCAAGCTGTACGCCGTGGGCGTTGAATACTTTGTGCTGCCGCAGCACCTGTGCGAGCTGGCGGTGCAGGCCCAGGCGCTGGCCGCCAAAGACGAGCATCACCGGCTCAACGTCAAAACCTACCGCGAGGCCTGCGGCATCAGCCGGCACCTGTCGATGCCGCTGGTAGAGTTCTTCGACCAGATCGGTTTCACCAAGCGTGACCCCGAGGGCCGCAAGATTCGCCGCGACGCGCGGGAGATGTTCGGTGGCTAGGCTGGTGTTGCGCGCGGGCAAAAAATCAATTGGAGGAGGATCGTCCCCCGGTGGGGCGTCCGGTCTGCAAAACCGGGTGGGGCTGCTCTGCGGCTCCAGGTGGGTTCGACTCCCACCCTCTTCCGCCGAAAGAAGGCTCCCCCCCTACGCGATCAAAGATCGCGCCCCCTCAGGGGGCAACACCATTGGGCCGGCAAAGCCGGACCCTTGGTGTTCGCTTGAAGGGGCCGGGCGCTGCCGGCCCTTGGGTAGTCCCGCTTCACCATGACTGCGCAATACCGGCCACCCTCGCTGGATGCCCTGCTTGCACGGCCGGCCTTGCTGGCACTCGTCTCCGAACATGGGCGCGCACCCGCGCTCGCTGTTGGCCGGCAATTGCTTGAGGCCTGGCGTCGTGAACCAGCTCAGGCGTTTGACATCGCCGCGTTCGAAGCCGAGTGCGTCAAACAGCTGGCTGCACAGGCACTGCCCCATCTGCGGCCGGTGTTCAACCTCACCGGCACGGTGTTGCACACCAACCTGGGCCGTGCGCTGCTGCCGCAAGAGGCGATCGATGCCGTCACGGCGGTGATGAACCAACCTGGCAACCTGGAGTACGACCTGGCCAGCGGCGCGCGCGGCGACCGCGACGACCACATCGAAGGCCTGCTGCGCGAACTCACCGGCGCAGCGGCCGCCACGGCGGTGAACAACAACGCCGCGGCGGTGCTGCTGGTGCTGGCGGCACTGGCCGAAAAAAAGGAAGTAATCGTTTCGCGCGGCGAGTTGGTGGAAATCGGCGGCGCCTTCCGCATCCCCGACGTCATGCGCCGGGCCAACGTGAAGCTGGTCGAGGTGGGCAGCACCAACCGCACGCACCTGCGCGACTTCGAGGCCGCCATCGGGCCCAAGACCGGCCTGGTGATGAAGGTGCATGCCAGCAACTACGCCATCCATGGCTTCACCGCCAGCGTGCCCATGGTCGAACTGGCCGCCCTGTGCCGGCAGCGCGGCCTGCCCTTGGCCGAAGACCTGGGCAGCGGTGCCCTGCTCGACATGACGCGCTGGGGCCTGCCGGCCGAGCCAACACCGCGCCAAGCCATCGCCGCGGGCGCCAACATCATCTGCTTCAGCGGCGACAAGCTGCTCGGCGGGCCGCAGGCCGGCCTGATCGTGGGCGACCAGGCACTCATTGATCGCATCAAGCGCAACCCGCTCAAGCGCGCACTGCGCCTGGACAAGATGACGCTGGCCGCGCTCGAAGCGGTGTTGAAGCTCTACCGCGACCCCGACCGCCTGGCGCAACGCCTGCCCACGCTGCGCCTGCTGACGCGGCCGCTGGCCGACATCCAGGCCACGGCCGAGCGCCTGCTGCCGGCCCTGGCCCAAGCGCTGGGCGACCAGGCCAGGCTGCAAGTGCTGCCGTGCAAGAGCCAGATCGGCAGCGGCTCGCTGCCCGTCGACCTGCTGGCCAGCGTGTGCATCGCCATCGGCCCGGCCGGCGGCGCCAAGCGCGCCGGCCGATTCCCCGAGCTGCTGGCGGCAGCCCTGCGCGCGCTGCCGCTGCCGGTGATCGGGCGCATTGAAAACGGCCAGCTTTGCCTGGACATGCGCTGCCTTGAAAGCGGTGTTGCCGAGCAGGCGTTCACTGAACAGTTGCGTACAGCGGCACTCACCACGCTGGTTTGACGGCCGCGGCCCTTGGGCGGCCCGCCTACTCGATCATGTCGAAGCCTTGCGCTTCCACTTCCATGAAGGCCCGTGTGAACGCCGCCAAAGCGGCATAGAGCTGCGCGCGCGGATGTGTTTGCACGGCGGCGCACAGCGAGTCGGCCACCCACGGTTGCAAGTGAGCGCGGAAGATCTGGCGCTGGCGCTCGAGGTTGCACACCGCCACATCATCGCCGGCGATCAGGTAGCGCATCACCTCGAAGATGAACGACAGGTGGTCTTCAGTTTCGCTGGCCGCGGCGTCGCGCGTCAGGCCCAGCGCCGCCAAATCGGTGCGCAGCGCCACCAGCGGCTTTTCATTCAACGCACCGCTCAAGTGGTGTGACGCAAAAAGCAGCACGTCAGGCTTGCCGATGCCCACGAACAAGGCGTCGAACTCCTGCGCCGCCGCCGCCAGGCTGCTGGCGCGCAACGCGGCCACCAGGTCTTGCCAGGGTGCCTCAAGAAACGCGCCGGGCGTCGGCGCTTCGGTCACGGCCACGGCAAACTGCTGCAGCAGTTCAGCATCGGGCGGGGCCAGCCACAGCCGCGCGAGCAGGCCGTACAGCTCGGCGCGTTGCAGTTCCTCGCCTTCGTCCCGGCTGGTGAAAGCAATGGCTGCGGGGGGTGGCAGGTGAGCGGGCGTCACAGGTCGGTGATCCTGACTTCCTTCGGGTTGGTGTGGATGTCGATCACGCGGCAATCGCCGCACATCTTCAGCCGCTCGGCTGCGACGCCCTGGAACATCGAATGGCCGGCCAGCTTGCCGATCATGGCCTCAATGGCCTTGAGCGTGCCGAACGGTTTGGCGCAGCGGATGCAGGCATAGGGCTGGGCCTGCGCCAGCACGCGCACCGCCTTGCGCGCCTTGCCGCCATCAGCCAACAGCAAGCGCGGCACCAGGCGAATCGCGTCTTCCGGGCAGGTCTTGGCACACAGGCCGCATTGCACGCAGTTCTTTTCAATGAAGCGCAGTTGCGGCGCGTCGGGGTTGTCGAGCAGCGCCCCTTCCGGGCAGGCGCCGACGCAAGACAGGCACAAGGTGCACTTGTCGGCATCGACGTTCAGGCTGCCCAGCAGCGCACCGGCCGCGGGCAGCGTGATCTCTTCTGGTGCGGCTTGCGGTGCTTGCGCGAGCAAGTGGTCGAGCGCCAGATCGAGCGTGGCGCGCTTGTCGGCCTGCGGCGCCAGCGTGGCGGCCTTGGCCACGCCCTGCGCCGGGGCGGCTTGCAGCACGGCATCGAGCGCGGTCAGGTCACTGGTGACCCTTCGTGCTGCGCACGCCGGCATTCGCCCTTGGGGCGGCTCGGCGGGCTCATGCGCCGCACCCGGCTGCGCGGCGGCTTCGATCAAACGCAGGTGCGTGCCGGCAAAGCCCAGGCCACTCAGGATCGCCTGCGCCAGCGCCATCTGTTCGCGCAGGGCCTGGCGGTATTCGGGCGCTTCCTCATCCGTCAACAGCACCCAGACCTGGCTCGCGCCCAGCGCCACGGCCGAGAGCCACAGGTCGATGCCGATGCTGGCCGTGTGCCACACCGCCACTGGCAGCACCCGCGCTGGCACGCCGTTCAGCGTGCT
>JANMYI010000416.1:0-3750 GCA_031381955.1 Burkholderiales bacterium | reverse complement strand
GTCAGGTAGCCCGAGAACCCAGCCTCGTCAATCTCGCGCTCAAAGCCCTTCATGGCGTTGGCCGTGAGCGCCAACACCGGAATCGTCACGCCGCGGTCGCGCAGCGTGCGCGTGGCGGTGAAGCCGTCCATCACCGGCATCTGCAAATCCATCAACACCAGGTCCACCCCACCCGCGGCCACGGCGTCCAGCGCCAGGGCGCCGTTCTCGGCCTGGCGCACCTGCAAGCCCGCGGCTTCCAGCACCAGGCGCACCAGCTCGCGGTTCTCGGCGCCGTCGTCCACCACCAGCACCGTGGCGGCGGGAAAGGCCCATTGCGCCAGCTCCACCTGCACCACCTGTTCCCGTGCAGCCTGAAGTTCAGCCGGGTTGAGCCAGGCCACGCCGGCCAGCGGCCCGGTCTCGAAACTGGCATGAAAGACGCTGCCGTGGCCGGGCACGCTGCTGGCGGTCACGTCGCCGCCCAGCGCGCGCGCCAGGCGCCGGCTAATGGCCAGGCCCAGGCCGGTGCCGCCAAACTTGCGCGTGGTGCTCGATTCGGCCTGCACGAAGGGCTCGAAGATCGCGTCGAGCTTGTCGAGGGCAATGCCGATGCCGGTGTCCGAGATATCCACATGCATGCGCGGTGGCGCGTCACCGGCACTGCCGGCACCGCCGGCACCACCGGCATCACCCAACTGCATGAACAAGCGCAGGCTGACCTCGCCTTGCGCGGTGAACTTCAGCGCGTTGCCCACCAGGTTGGTCAGCACCTGGCGCAGCCGCGACGGGTCGGTCAACACCACAGCGGGCAGGCTTTGCGGAAACTGCACGGTCAAGGCCACGCCTTTTCCCTGCGCGCGCACGCCCATCACACGCACCACTTCGAACACCATGTCGTGCACGGCGCAGGGAATGCGCTCGACGTCGAGCCGGCCCGCCTCCACCTTCGACAAATCCAGGATGTCGTTGATCAACTCGAGCAAATGCTTGGCACTGCCGTGGATGCTGGCCAGGTAGCGCTGCGTGTCCTGTGCACTTTGCTGGTAGCCGCGGCGCAGCAGCTCGGTGAAGCCCAGGATGGCGTTCATCGGCGTGCGGATCTCGTGGCTCATGTTGGCCAGGAAGTCGCTCTTGGCGCGGTTGGCGGCCTCGGCTTCGTCGCGCGCCAGGCGCAGCTCGATTTCCTTTTCCTCCAGCTCGGTCACGTCGTCAAAGCTCACCAGCACGCCGGCCGGTTTGCCGCCGGCGCCGGGCACGGGCGAGCAGTTCACCATGAAGCTGCGGCGTTGTTCACCGTGCGCATCCAGGGTCAGGTAGAGCATGAAGTTGTGGCGCGGCGCGCCGTCGGCCAGGCAAGCGGCCCAAGGCGTGTCGGCCGGGTGGATGCGGGCCTGCGCGCTGTTCGTCCAGGGCAGCACGGTGGCGGCCTGGCCGGTGAGTTCTTCGGCGCTGCGGCCCACCTTGTCTACAAACGCCTTGTTGGCCAGCACGATCTGGCCGCCCGGGTCCAGCACCAGCAGGCCGTCGGCCAAGGTGTCGAACGCGGTGCGCACGCGCCCCGGAATCACCTTTGAAGGGTCGAGGTGGCGCAGCATGCGCCGCAGGTAGAAGAAGAACAGCACGAAGCAAGTCAGTGCCACCGCCGCGATCAGCTTCACCGGCGCCAGCGTGAACACGCCCCACCAGGCCGCCGGGCGCAGCGGCGTGAAGCGCAGCTCGACATGGCCCCAGCGCCGCGCGCCGGCCTGGATCGGCACCAGCAGCTGCGAGTCGGTTGAAATGCCGCCGGCCGGGGCCTGCCAGTGCTGCGCATGAGCGCCCACCTGCACCAGCAGTTCACCGTCCTGGCGGCGCAGGCCGGCGCTGAGCAGCTCGGGATTGCGCCGGGCAATGAAATTCAGCACATGAGCCAGCCGCTCGTTGCCGTCTTCGTCGATCAGCTCCGTGGCGCTGATGGCCACCGCCTCGGCCAGCGCCATGCGGCCGCTGCGCACGGCAGCATCGCGGTCAGGCACCAGGCCGAAGTACAGGCTGACCAGCAGCACGCTCATCACCAGCGAGCTCAGGCCCAGGGCCAGGTGAAAGCGGGTCGACAGGCCTTTCATGCCGGGGTCTCCTGGGGCTTGAGTTCAGGGGTCTGGGGGGCGGCCTGCGCGCCCGGCCGGCGGATCAATTGGCGCGCCTTGCTGAACAGCTTTTCCAGCGGGTCGTCTGGCGCGGGCGAGGCGCCGCCATCGTCGTCACCGCCATCGTCGCCGCGCTTGAGTTGCGCCAGCACCGGCAGCGGGTCCATGCCGGCCCAGGCCGGCAAGGCCGACATCAAGGTGGCCACCAACACACCACCCCGCGCCAGCCACAACACATAGCCCACCGACAGGCCGGTCGACACCATGGTGGTGCCAGCCACCACCTCGTGCTCAACGCGGCTGTCTTGGCCCAACTCCTCGCGCACGCGGTCCAGCGCCTGGGCGAAGCTGCGTTCGCGCAAGGCGGCGACCACATCCTGTGCGCCCTGGCGGGCCGCCGCCGGGGCAGTCGATTCGTCGCTCGGCAAGCCCGGCAGCACGGCGGCGTCACTGAGCGCCAGCGGGCGCAGGTGGCTGCGCGGCGGTGTGTCGCCCCCCGGTGCCTGGGCGCGCATGGCGCTGGCGTTGCCGGCGTCCAGCACCAGGGCGCCCGCTCCCGGTACCTCGTCGATCCGCATCGCTGCGCCCACCGCCTCATGGGCCGCGTTGGCGCCGGCCACGGGCGACGGGCCAGGCGGGTCGGTTGCAACCTGGTCGGCGCTGGCCGGGCCGGCTGCGGCCAGCGCCACGGCGACCGGCGCCGGCTCGGGCACGGCTTGCGGCACCACCGGCACCACCGGCACCACCGGCACGACCGGCACGACGGGCACCACGGGCACCACGGGCACCACCGGCACAACCGGCACCACCGGCACAACGGGCAAGACAGGCACCACCTCCACCACCAGCGCCGCTGGCCCCGGCACGGTTTGCGTGCCATCGCTCAGCGCCAGGGTGTAGTCCACCGCCAGGCCCGAGGCGTCGCGCACGAAACGCACCAGGCCAGCTGAGGCCTGCGCCTGGCTGAATGCCAGCAGCGGCTGGCCCGGCGTGTTGACAAGCTCGAACTGCCCGCCCTGCACGGCGCTGAGTTGATATTGCAAATCGGCGGGCGCAGTGTCGGGGTCAGCGCTGATGAAGTCGAGCCGGCCCAGCGCACCTTCGAGTCGCAACTGGTTGCGCAGCACCAGCGGCGGCTCGTCAAGGTTCGTCACCGTCACCACCAGTCGCTGCTGCGCGCTCAGGCCGCCGTCGCTGACGCTCACCATCACCTCATAGCGCCTGTCGCCGTCGGCATCAGCCGGCGCTTCATGGTCGGGGGGGTTGATGAAGCGCAGTGCGCCGCTGGCCGCGTCGATGCTGAAGGCCAGCGCGTCGGCGCCGCCAATGATGGTGAAGCTGAAAACGGTGGCGCCATCGGCATCGCTGGCGCTCACGGTGGTCAGCGCCACAGCGTTCTCCGGCGCCGCCAGCGCGGCCAGCGCGCCGCCGCCATTGCTGGTGATGACCGGCGCATCGGCCACGGCCTGCACGGCCAGGCTGGCCACGTTGGCCAGCGCGCTGCCGGCGTCGGCAATCAGGTAGCCGAGCGTGACCGGGCCGCTCCAGTCGGGCTGCGGTGTGAACGTCCAGTTGCCGTCACCATGGTCGAGCAAATCGCCGCGGCCACTGAGCACGCTCAGCGTGGTGGCCACCAGGGCGT
>JANMYI010000407.1:0-4437 GCA_031381955.1 Burkholderiales bacterium | reverse complement strand
GCATGCAGCCGCCACAGCGCCGGCACCTCGTGGCAGGCGCGGTGCGTCCAGTATTGAACCAGGTCAGCCACGAGCACGAGCAGCAGCAAGGCCGCGGCAAAGGGCAGCTCTCGCACCCAGGCTTAGGCTGACAGCCAGCGCACGCGCCCGAGCACGATGTTGAACAAGGCCATGCCGCCGGCCAGCACCAGCGCGCCAAACAGCAACTGGCGCATCAGCGCCACGTCGTAGGCCTGGCGCAGCTGCGACAGCACGGCCAGAGTGAGGGCGATCACGCCGGTGACCATGCCGTGCCCATGTTGCAAGGGGCCGTGCGAGGCGCTCAGCAGTTTTAGTTTCTTCAGCCTGTACGGTTCAATTCAAGGAGTGGGGCCGGGCCGGGTGCCAGGTTGAAGATGACCTTCGTTCATTCCCCTGGCCGCACGGCCGCGCCACCATAGCCCACGCCCAACGTCGCCGCAAGCCATGAACGCCCCTGCTTTCACCCCTCACGCCCCTCACGCCGCAATGCCGCAGCCCGCGCCGCCCACCGCTGCCAACGCCGCGGCCTTCGAGCAGCCGCATTGGCGCGTCATTGCCGCGGGCTTCGACGCCGAGCGCTGGTATGCCGCTGATCAAGGCGTGTGCAACGGCGGCATCGTGCTGCCGCAGCCCACGCGCGTTGCCAGCGGCCAGTACTATTACCGCTTCGCCAGCAGCGCCTCGCCGCTGGCCGCACAGTTGGGCAGCGGCTGGTGGCTCGACTACGAGAACTTCGCGCTGGTCCGCAACTTTGCGCAGCAGCACGGCTATGCCTTGCGTGAAGCCGCGCGGCTGATGTTGGCCTTGCCCTATGCCTGGTCGCGGGTGGATCGGCTGGTGCGCGCGCTGCTGACACAGCCGCTGCGCGCCTACACCGGCCGCGGCAAGCCAGTCCAGGCGCCACCCGAAGGCGCCGACCGCGGTACACGCTGGGTGCCCACCCAGCACATCGCGCTGCGCCAGCTCTATGTGCCGGGCCTGGCGCTGCCGGGGCCACGCGGACAGCCGTTGTACGAGACCGTGTTTGCACAGCCGATACAGGTTGAGCCCCTGCGCGAAAGATGAGGTCGATGGCCGAGCCCGATGACGACGCCACCCGCGTGCTCGATGCCGCCGCGGCAGCCAAACAACTGGCTGCACAGGCGTCGGTTGCCGCACTAGGCGCGGACGCCGACGCCACCCAGGTGCGCCCCGGCGCGCTCGATGCACTGTCCAAGCCATCAAGCACAGACGCCGCCAGCCGCACCCTGCCCGGCCACACGCTGAGCAGCCTGCCGCCCGGCGCCACGCGTCTGCCGGGCGGGCCCGAAGCGGGTGACGCGCCGCTGCGCCAGGTGGGCCGCTATCTGATTCAAGGCCGGCTGGGGCGCGGCGGCATGGCCACGGTGTACCGCGCGAGCGACCCGCAAATCGGCCGCGATGTGGCCATCAAATTCCTGCACGCCAGCCTGGCCGAAGACGCGGAATGCCACAACCGCTTCTTGCAGGAAGCGCGCGCCGCGGGCGGGCTGTCGCACCCGAACATCGTGGTCGTGCACGATGTTGGCGAGATCGAAGGCCGGCCGTACATGGCGATGGAACTGATCGACGGCGTGCCGCTGGTCGAAGTGCTAGAGCGCACCAGGCAGGTGCCCATTCGCGATGCCGTGGTCATTGGCGTGCAGTTGGCGCGAGCGCTGGACTATGCGCATGCGCATGGCATCGTGCACCGCGACATTAAGCCCGGCAACATCATGATGCTGCGCGACAAACGCACGGTGAAGGTCACCGACTTCGGCATCGCCCACATCGAAGACGGTGCCACCCAGCGCACCCAGGTCGGCGCGGTGCTGGGCACGCCGCAATACATGTCGCCCGAGCAAACCCGCGGTGAAAAGCTCGATGGCCGGTCTGACCTGTTTTCCGCCGGCATCGTGCTGTACCAGATGGTGGCCGGCGAGCGGCCGTTCCGCGGCGACAACCTGGTGGCCGTGGCCACCCACATCGCCAACGACCCGGCGCCACCCCTGCAGCAAGCCCGGCCCGACGCGCCGCCGGCGCTGCGCCGCGTGATCGAACGCTGCCTGGCCAAGACGCCGGCGCAACGCTTTCAAAGCGGCGCCGACATGGCCGACGCCTTGGTGAAGGTGCTGGCCGGCATTGATGAAGCGGCGCGCGAGCGCGCCAAGCCGCGCATCGTGCCGCTGCGGGTGAAGTGGGCCCTGGCCATGGCGGCCATCGTCGCGGTGGTGATGGGCATCACCGCGGCGTTGATCAGCCAGCGCCAGTACGAAGCCCTGCTCGGCCAGGCCAGCGACTACGGTGTTTCGCTGGCGCGCTTCATCGCCAAGCAAAACGCCGCCGCCGCGCTGGGCGAATCGTGGGACGAGGTCGACGCCGCGGTGCAAGAGATGATGAAGACCGGCAGCTTCGAGCGCATCGTGGTGATCGACCCGGCCGGCGTGGTGCGCGCCAGCAGCCAGCCAGCGTTGCTCGGGCAAGCCTACAAGCCCGTGGGCACCGAGCCGCTGCGCCAGGCGGCACCGGGCGAGCCGCCGGGCATGCCCGTGGTGCGGTACCACGTGAACGGAGCATCGATCCTGGGCTTCGAGGCGCCGGTGACGTATCAAGACAAGCCAGTCGGCCGCGTCGCGCTGGGCATTCCCGAACAGCCGCTGACGCAAGTGGCGCGGCTGTCGGTCATGCTGATGGGCGTGCTGGCCCTGGTGACGGTGCTGGCGGTGGCGCTGGCCATGGTTGTGCTGGCCAACTGGTTTGCGCGGCCGATCAAGCTGGTGGGCGAAGCACTGGGTGAAGTGGCCAAGGGCAACTACACCCACCGCATTGCCGAGGCACGCAAAGACGAGTTCGGCCAGTTGTATGCCGAGTTCGACAGCATGGCGCAGGCGCTGGAGCGGCGCCACGCCCCGGGGGCCGACAGCACACTCGCGGCCACGTTAACACCCACCTTGATGCGCGCGGCGGCGCCACCCGAATCAACATGACGTGCTGCGGCGCCCGGAGCGTGTTTCAGCGTGGCGCCGCCCTGCTGCTGGCGGTGTTCCTGGCGGTGTTCTTGTTGGCCTGCGCCGGCCGGCCCGTGCCGCCCGTGCCCGACGCAGACGAGCCGCCGCAAGTGCCCGCGATTGCGCAGCCCGCGCCGGAGCCGCCCGCGCCCGAACCTGCACCCGCGCTGGGCAGCGTGGCCGGCCGCGGCGAGCGGCTGCTGGTGTACCTTCCGCGCAGCGAAGACACGCTGGCCGGCATCGCCAAGCATTTCTTGGGCAGTACCGAACGCGCCTGGCAAATTGCCGAGGCCAACAACGACATCACCAAGCCCACGCCTGGCGTGCCGCTGGTGGTGCCGCTGGTGATGCCCAACCCCACCGGCATCACCGCGCAGGGCGTGCAGGCCGTGCCGATCCTGTGCTACCACCGCGTGGGCGCAGGGGTGTCGAAGATGAACGTGGCGCCGGCCCGCTTCGAGGCCCAGCTCGACTGGCTGGCGGCCAACGGCTACCGCGTGGTGCGGCTGGCTGACGTGGCCGCCTTCTTGGCCGGCAAGCAGGCCTTGCCACAGCGCGCCGTGGTCATCACCTTTGACGACGGCTACGAAAGCGTCTACCGCAACGCCTACCCGCTGTTGAAGAAGCACGGCATGCCGGCCACCTTGTTCGTCTACACCGATTTCATCGGCGCGCGCGACGCCTTGAGCTGGGCGCAGATGGACGAGATGCTGCGCTCGGGCTTGATCGACATCCAGTCGCACAGCAAGAGCCACCGCAACCTCACCGAACGCGGCGTTGACGAGAGCGATGGTGCCTACCGCGCGCGCCTTGAGGCCGAGCTGCGCCAACCGAAGGCGGTGATCGAACGCGCGCTGGCGAACTATGCGGTGCAGGTGCGCCACCTGGCGTTTCCATATGGCGACGCCAGCGAGCCGGTGCTGGAACTGATGCCGCGCCTGGGCTATGAGCTGGGTGTCACCGTCACCCCCGGCGGCAACCCGTTCTATGCCGCGCCGTTGCTGCTCAAGCGGGTGATGATTTTTGGTGATCACGATCTCGATGAGTTCAAGGCGCGGCTGCAGGGGCGCCGCGTGCCGGGCAGGCCATGAGCGCGCCCAGGCCGGCCGTTGTGGCCAGCCTGGCCGCCGCGCTGCTGGTGGCTTGCGCCAGCGTGGACGAAGGCGACGCGCCACCGCACCCAGCCCCCGTGCCGCGCCCGCCACGCCATGAGCCGCCAGCCGCGGTAAGCCCGCGCCGCCTGCCACCGGCACCTGAAGCGCAGGCCTTGTTAACGTTCGAAAAAAGTCATCGCGGCGCCGCCGAGGCGGCCGCGGCGCAGCAGCGTTGGGTCGACGCCATCTGGGCCTGGGACGTGGTGCTGGCGCTCAAGCCGCGCGACGCCCAGGCGCTGGCGCAGCGCAGCGCCGCC
>JANMYI010000326.1:0-7593 GCA_031381955.1 Burkholderiales bacterium | reverse complement strand
GGCCGCCGAGTTGGTACGCGCGCGCGTCGAGCTGATCGTGGCCTCGGGCGACGCGCCGATCCGCGCGGCCATGCCATGGAGTTGCAGGCAGCGCAAGCAGCAGCGCGGCAACTAGGGTTGCTGCTGCAACCCATCGACCTGCCGGGGGCCGAACAGGTGGACGGCGCGTTCGACCGCATGGGGCGTGCGCAGGCCGATGCGCTGCTGGTGTTCAACGACACCATCACCATCGCAGCGCGGCAGCGCATCGTGCAGCTTGCCGCCATGCAGCGGCTGGCGGCGATGTACGAGGCGCGCGAATGGGCCACCGCCGGCGGCCTGGTGGCCTGGTGGCCTATGGCGTGACGCATGTCGACCAGTTCCGCCAATGTGCGAACCATGTCGACAAGATCCTGCGCGGCCAGCAGCCCGCGGAGTTGCCGGTGGAGCAGCCGACGCGGCTGCGCCTGACGCTCAACCTGGCCACGGCGCGCGGGCTGGGTGTGGCGGTGGCGCAGGCCACGCTGCTGCGCGCCGACGAGGTGCTGTCATGAACCGGTCGTGATGCTTAGTCTTTCGCCGGCTGCATCGCCGCTGGCACCACCGCTGCCGGCCCAATCAACCCCAGGCTCAGCGCCGTGCCCAGCAACACCACGGCGCCGCCCAACACCATTTGCAGCGTGATGGCCTCGCCCAGGTAGAACGAACCCGAGACCATGGCCACCACGGGGTTGAGGAAGGTCACCGACATGGCACGCACCGGGCCAATGTTGCGCAGCAGGCGAAAGTAGATGATGAAGCCCAGGCCCGAGCTGGCCACGCCCAGGAAGGCCAGCTCGGCCCAGGCACGTGGGCTGGGCGGCTGCGCCGGCCAGTAGGCGACGGCGAAGGGCGACAGGAACAAGCTGGCCGCGGCCAGGCTGCCCACAGTCAGGACCAGCGGGTCGACGGCAGCGAGGTGTCTGCGCGTGTACTGCGCACCAACGCTCCACGACATCGACACCAGCAGCACGGCGCCCACGGCCAGCAAACCTGCGCTCGACTTGAACGACACCGTGCCCCACATCAGCATGGCCACGCCGGCAAAGCCGATCACCAGGCCCGCGGCGCGCCACACCCCCATGCGCTGCTTGAGCCAATAGTGCGCCAGCAGCGCGCCGAACAAGGGCGCCGTGGCGTTCAACACCGCCATCAGGCCGGCCGTGATGTGCAGCGAGGCAAAGCCCAGCAGCATGAACGGCGCGGCGGTGAACGGAATGCCCAATATCAACATCTGCCATGGGTGAGCGCGCAGCTCGGGCCAGCCGCCGCGCCACAACATCAAGGGCAGCAGCAGCGCGGCTGCCAGGCCCATGCGCAGGGCCACCAGCGGCGCCGGGCCGAACGCCGGCACGGCGGCGCGCATGAACAAATAGGCCGCGCCCCACAGCACGGCGAGCAAGAGCAGTTCAAAAACATCGCGTGCACGCATGGCCCTGAGCGTAAGCGATGCGACTTCTATACTGGCCCTTCAACCTGTCTTTGCCCCTTCATCCAACCCCTGCACTGGAGCCAGCGTCATGCGCGACTATCTGAAGTTCTATATCAACGGCGCCTGGGTGAACCCGCAGGTGGCGAAGACGCTGGACGTCATCAACCCCGCCACCGAGCAAAGCGCCGGGCGCATTTCACTGGGCGGCGCGGCCGATGTGGATGCCGCCGTGAAGGCCGCGCGAGCCGCCTTCGCCAGCTATTCGCAAACCACGCTGCAAGAGCGTGTGGCCCTGCTCGAACGAATCGTTAGTGAATATCAGAAGCGCCATGCCGACATGGCCGCGGCCATCACCGAAGAAATGGGTGCGCCGGTGGCGCTGGCGCAAAAAGCGCAAGCCGTGATGGGACTGGCGCATGTGCAAGCGGCGCTGGCGGTGTTGAAGGATTACCGCTTTCAAGAGCTGCGCGGCAGCACGATGCTGGTGAAAGAGCCGATCGGCGTGTGCGCCTTCATCACGCCTTGGAACTGGCCCGTGAACCAGATTGCCTGCAAGGTGGCGCCGGCCCTGGCGGTGGGCTGCACCATGGTGTTGAAGCCTTCCGAGATCGCACCGTTCTCGGCACAAATCTGGGCCGAGATCATGCATGCCGCGGGCGTGCCGGCCGGCGTGTTCAACCTGGTGAACGGCGACGGGCCCGCGGTGGGCGCTGCGCTTTCAAGCCACCCGGAAGTGGACATGGTGAGCTTCACCGGCAGCACCCGCGCCGGCATTGAAGTGGCGCGCAATGCAGCGCCCACCGTGAAGCGCGTGCACCAGGAACTGGGCGGCAAGTCGCCCAACATCATCCTGCCCGACGCTGATTTCAAACGTGCCGTGACCAGCGGCGTGCGCAGCGTGATGAACAACTCCGGCCAAAGCTGCAACGCGCCCACGCGCATGCTGGTGCCGCGCGCGCGCATGGACGAAGCGCTGGCCATTGCCAAGGAAGTGGCCGAGAAGACCACGGTGGGCGCGCCTGAGAGCGGCGCGATGTTGGGGCCCGTGGTTTCGGCCGCGCAGTGGGACAAGATTCAAGGATTGATCAACAAAGGCGTGGCCGAAGGCGCCACCGTGGTGGCCGGTGGGCCGGGCAAGCCAGCGGGGTTGGAGACGGGCTACTACGTCAAGCCCACCATCCTGGGCCACGTGAACAACCAGATGACGGTGGCGCGCGAAGAGATCTTTGGCCCGGTGCTTTCAGTGTTGGCTTACGACACGGTGGATGAAGCCGTGGCGATTGCCAACGACACGCCTTACGGTTTGGCGGCGTATGTTTCAGGCACCGATGCTGAAGCCGCGCGCACGGTGGCTTCGCGACTGCGCGCCGGCCAGGTCAACATCAACAGCGCGCCGGGCGACATGATGGCGCCCTTCGGCGGCTTCAAGCAAAGCGGCAACGGGCGCGAATGGGGCGACCATGCGTTTGCTGAATTTTTAGAGGTGAAGGCGGTGTTGGGGTATGCGCCGAAGGTGGCGGCTTGAGCCGCAACGCGACATCGCCGTTGCGCGGCCGGTGAGATTGACGAATGGCGATTCCTGATTATCAAAGCTGCATGCTCCCACTTCTTCGCCTGCTGCGCGACGGGGCCGAGCACACACTTCGCGAAGCCGAGGAAGGCCTGGCCGCGCACTTTGCGCTGACGCCAGCCGAGAGAATCGAGCTCCTGCCTTCCGGGCAGCAGGTCATCTTCAAGAATCGAATTGGCTGGGCGCGCACCTACTTGAAGAAAGCGCTCTTGCTTGAGTCACCCAAACGTGGCGTCTTCAAGATCACAGCCCGAGGCCTGAGCGCGCTGGCTGGTAACCCAGCGCGCTTGGACGCCAAGTACCTCGAGCAGTTTCCGGAGTTCATTGAATTTCGAGACGCCTCGCGCAGCGACAGTGGCTCGGCCGCACCCGTAGAGGAATCAACCCAGGCCAAGACAACACCTGAAGAGGCCATTGAGCTGGCACATCAAGGACTGCGCGAGCAACTCGCACAGGAACTGCTTGCGCGCATCCTGTCTTGTTCACCGACATTTTTCGAGCAACTCGTCGTGGAACTTCTTGTCAAGATGGGTTACGGTGGTTCCAGGCGAGATGCGGGTGAACGCATTGGCCAAACGGGTGATGGCGGCATAGACGGGATCATCAAGGAAGATCGTCTGGGTCTTGACACGATCTTCATCCAGGCCAAACGTTGGCAAGGCTCGGTCGGCAGGCCCGAGATTCAAAAGTTTGTTGGCGCGCTACAGGGCCAACGGGCCAAGAAGGGGGTCTTCATCACGACGTCAAGCTACACCCCTGACGCCACCGACTACGCCTCGCGCATCGACACGAAAGTGGTGCTGATCGACGGCAAACATCTGGCAGGTCTAATGATCGATTTTGACGTCGGCGTTGCTGCGGCAGCGTCCTATGTCGTCAAGCGGCTTGACTCCGACTATTTCGAAGAGGGTTGAGCAGCGTGTGACCCGAGCGACGCAGGGTTTGGGGGCCAGGGTCCGGAGGGCCAGGGTCACGGGGCCAGGGTCAGGTCTTGGTCAGGTCTTGTGTTTCTCCTCGACGCTCACTACCTCGCCGCCATGGCCTGCCCACCTCGCTTCGAGTTTCCTGAGGGAAAGGGGACGCTTCCCTTTGAGGTTCGACGGCATGCCGCACCAGTCATGGCGGCGCAAACTTGAGCGCAAGGCGCCGAGGATGCCTGCGCCCAATGGTTTCGCCCAAGCTAGATCACCTGCTTGCACTCACCTACCATACCAGCCGTATCACAGGTATGGGTGCCCCATATGAAGACCACCATCGAACTGCCCGACGATCTGCTTGAGCGCAGCAAGGCAATCGCGCGGCGCGAGAACTCCACACTCAAGGCGCTGATCGAGGAGGGCCTGCGCCTGGCGCTTCGTGCGCGCTCGCGCAAGCGCGCCGGGCCGTTCACCGTCAAACCTTTCCGTGGTGACGGTTTGTCGCCTGAGTTTGCCGATGCCCGGTGGGAGAGGATCCGCGACGAGATCTACCGTGATCGCGGTTGACACCAACATCCTGGTGTACGCGCACCGCGCGGACTCGCCCTTCCACGACCGCGCCCGCGCAGCGCTCGAATCACTGGCCACCGAGGCGGGGGCATGGGCCATTCCTTGGCCATGCGCGCATGAATTCTTCGCCGTCGTGACGCATCCGCGCATCTACAAGACCGCGACCCCGGCCGAGACGGCGTTCGCTCAGCTGCGCGCATTGGCGGCACTTGCAAACCTCGCGTTCATCGCCGAAGCGGACGACTATCTGGCGTACCTTGAGCCGATGGCGCTGGCGGGCCGGGCTCGCGGTGCAGCGATTCACGACGCGCGCATTGCCGCCATCTGCCTTTCACACGGCGTGGCCGAGCTGTGGTCGGCCGATCGCGACTTCTCCCGATTCCCGGCACTGAAGGCCCGCAATCCGTTGGTCGGGTGATGCCGCAGGGTCGGCGGGCAGCGGGGCAGGCCGGTGACATGCGTGGTCAGGGCCTGGTTCCCATCCATCCTGACCCCATCCTTCCTCCAAGCCGATGTCAGTGGCCGAGGTAGGCCGTCTTCATGTGCGGGTTGTGCAGCACCTCGGCGCCCGTGCCCTGTAGCGCGATGCGGCCGTTTTCAAGCACATAGGCGCGGACGGCAATCTCCAGGGTTTGATGTACGTTTTGCTCGACCAACAGAATCGTCATGCCGGCAGCATGAATGCGCTGCAGCAGTGCAAACACCTCGTTCACCACAATCGGCGCCAGGCCCAGCGAGGGCTCGTCCAGCATCAACAGCTTGGGTTTGGCCATCAGCGCACGGCCGATGGCCACCATTTGCTGCTGGCCGCCCGACAAGGTGCTGGCAATCTGCCGGCGCCGTTCTTGCAGGATGGGAAAGAGCGCAAACACTTCCGCCACGCTGCCGGCCACGGCCTGGCGGTCGCGCCGGGTGTAGGCACCCATCAGCAGGTTTTCTTCCACCGTCATTTCGGGGAAGAGTTTGCGGCCTTCAGGGCTTTGGATGATGCCGGCGCGCACCCGCGCTTCCGCGCTGGCCGCCACCGCCTGGCCGGCAAACTGAATGCTGCCGCCGATGGTGGCAACCAGGCCCGAAATGGTGTTGATGAGGGTGGACTTGCCGGCGCCATTGGGCCCAATGACCGCCACCAGTTCGCCGGCGCGAATGTGCATGTCAACGCCCCACAGCACATTGAGTGCGTCATAACCGGCCTGTACACCGCGCAGTTCAAGCATGGCTTGCACCTTGGCCCGCAGCAGCGTCGCCCGCGCCGCCCGCTGCGGCCACACCGCCCACGGTGGCCGGCTTGGCCACACCAAAATACGCGCTGATGACATCGGGCCGGTTCACCACCTCGCGCGCATCGCCGCGCGCGATGAGCTTGCCTTGTTGCAGCACCAGCAGCTCTTCGCTCAGCGCCATCACCGCGCGCATCAGGTGCTCGACCAAGATCACCGTGACGCCGCCATCTCGAATTTGCCGCACCAGGGTGATGGCTTCATCCACCTCGGTGGGCCGCAGGCCGGCCATGACTTCATCAAGCAACAACAGCTTGGGTTGGGTGGCCACGGCGCGGGCCACTTCCAGGCGTTTGCGCCCGGCAATGGGCAAGGCACCGGCCAACTGCCGGGCCACGGGCGCCAGGCCGCACAGCGCCATCACTTCGGCGGCCTTGGCCTGGGCCTGCGCCAGCGGCGTGCGGCCGCCGCGCAGGGCGCCGGTGACGATGTTGTCAAACACACTCAGGCCGGCAAAGGGCTGCACGATTTGAAAGGTGCGTGCAATGCCCAGCGCACACAGCGCCGAAGGTTTGAGGCCGGTGACGTCGCGGCCTTCAAACCACACCTGGCCGGCCTGGGGCGTTTGAAAACCGGACACGTTGGCGAACAGCGTGGTCTTGCCCGAACCATTGGGCCCAATCACGCCCACGATGCGCCCGGCCGGCACTTCAAAGCTCACGTCGTCTACCGCGGTGAGGCCGCCGAATCGTTTGGTCAGGCCCTGCACGCGCAGCAGTGCCGTCATGGCTGGCCCCTTTCCCGGGTCTCGCTGGTGTCGTAATGCCGCCGATGCCAACGTTCGACATAACTTGCCGCGCCTTTGGGCAAAAGCAGGATGCCAATGGCCAGCACCGCGCCATACAAGATGAGGTACAGCGCGTCGGCCTCGCCACCGAGCCAGCCGCGCAAAAAGTCTTGCATGGGCTTCAAGAACGAGGCGCCGAACACCGGGCCGATGATGCTCAAGCGCCCGCCCAGCACGGGGCCGAGCAGCATCTCGAAGTTGGTGGCCAGGTTGAACACCTGCTTGGGGTCGATGAAGGTGGCGAACTGCGTGTAAAACGCGCCCAGGCTGCCGGCCAGGCCGCCGCTGATCATCATGGCCTGCGTCTTGACCTTGCTGCCGTCAATGCCCAGCGCCTCGGCGGCCTGGTCGTTCTCACGCACCGCCGCCAGGTAGTAGCCCATGCGTGATTTTTGAATCGCCCAGTTCACCACGATCACCAACACCAGCAGCGCCAGGGCGATGTACAGATAGGGCTTGCGGTCCACGAAGCTCAGCGTGGCGGCGTTGTTTTCAACCACCGTGAGGTAGATGCCGGTGGCGCCGCCGGCATAGTCCCAATTCAGCAAGATGTACTTCAGCACCTGCGACAAGGCCACGGTGAACATGGCGAAGTAGTCTTCACCCAAGCCAAAGCGCAGCGTCGCGCGCGACACCACCCAGGCCAGGCCCGCCGCCGCAAAAAAGGCCAGCACCAGGCAAACCCAGGGGTTGACGCCAAACTTGGTGAACAACAGGCCATCGAGGTAGGCGCCCACGCCGAAGAAACTGATGTAGCCGAGCAGCAGCAAACCGGAAAGTCCACCGGCAAT
Source organism: Burkholderiales bacterium (assembly GCA_031381955.1). Taxonomy (GTDB): domain Bacteria; phylum Pseudomonadota; class Gammaproteobacteria; order Burkholderiales; family Burkholderiaceae_C; genus Rubrivivax. The sequence continues at coordinate 228 of JANMYI010000326.1, read as the reverse complement.
GGCCCAGGCCGTGCCCATGGCCGCGAACACGGCGGCCAGCACCATCACTTGCAGCAGATAGTCTGATTGCAGCCAACTGCCGCCCAGCGCGCACAGCAGCACAAAAGCCAGGGCCACGGCCAATTGCCAATTGCCCCAATCAGACATGAACCTGTTCATGCGTGCGCCGCCCTCATGACGGCCCCTCGTCGCGCGAGTACACGCGCCGATCCCCCGAGGGGATGGCGG
>JANMYI010000253.1:0-3872 GCA_031381955.1 Burkholderiales bacterium | reverse complement strand
GCTCACCGCGCGCCAGAAGTCGGGCAGCGAATGCACCGAATAGAACACGCCCGACAGAAACGTCATGGGCATGATGATGAAGTTCTGGAACGCCGCGGTCTGGTCAAACTTGTCGGCCCACAGGCCGGCCACCAGGCCCAGCGTGCCGAGCATGGCCGCGCCCAGCAGCACAAAAACCAGCGCCCACAGCGGCTGCACCAGGCCGGGCGGCGAAAACCAGGCGGTGGCCGCAAACACGCCGGCGCCCACCGCCAGCCCGCGCGTGACGGCCGCGCCCACGTAGGCCAAGAACCAGGCCCAGTGCGACAACGGCGTGACCAGCAAGAACACCAGATTGCCGCTGACCTTGCTTTGAATCAGCGAGCTTGAGGTGTTGGCGAAGGCGTTTTGCAGCACGCTCATCATCACCAGGCCGGGAATGAGAAAGCGCGTGTAGCCCACGCCTTCGAACACTTGCACGCGATCGCTCAGCACATGGCCGAAGATCAGCAGGTACAGCACCGCGGTGAGCACCGGCGCGGCCACGGTCTGCACCGCCACCTTCCAAAAGCGCAGCACCTCCTTGTAGAACAGCGTGCGCAGCCCGCTCAGGTTGTTCATGGCGTTCAGGCTCATCAGGCAACCTCCGTGCTGCGCACTGCGGTGCGAGCCCCTTCGGGCGGCCGGGCGGGGCTCATGCCGCCACCCCGGCATGCGCCTGCATGATTTCCAGGAACACGTCTTCCAAATCAGCGCGGCCGATTTCCAGATCCTCGATCCGGGTGCCCTCGGTGCGCAATTGCGTCAGCAAGGTCTCCACCTCGTTAGCGTCATGCGCAGCAAGCTGCACGATGCGGCCGGTGACGCGCGCCCGCGCCGCCAGTTCGGGCTTGAGCAGATCGTCGGTCTTGAAGCGCAGCATGGTGCTGGCCGTGCCGGCAAGCAAATTCGCGGTGCGATCCAAAGCCACCACCCGCCCCTGTTTGAGCATGGCGATGCGCGAACACAGGGCCTCGGCTTCTTCAAGGTAATGCGTGGTCAGCAGCACGGTGTGGCCGGCGCGGTTCAGGCGCGAAACGAAGGCCCACAACGTTTGGCGTAACTCCACATCCACCCCGGCGGTGGGCTCGTCGAGCACGATCACCGGCGGGCGGTGCACCAGGGCCTGCGCCACCAGCACGCGGCGCTTCATGCCACCTGAAAGCTGGCGCATGTTGGCGCCGGCCTTGTCGGCCAGGCCCAGGTTGTCGAGCAACTCGCTGATCCAGGCCTCGTTGTCGTGCAAGCCGAAGTAGCCGCTTTGGATGCGCAGGCATTCACGCACGGTGAAGAAGGGGTCGAAGACCAGCTCCTGCGGCACCAGGCCCAAGGCACGGCGCGCGGCGGCGTAGTCGCTCACCACGTCATGCCCCATCACCGTGGTGCGCCCGCTGCTGGCACGCGCCAGGCCGGCCAGGATGCTGATCAGCGTGGTCTTGCCCGCACCGTTGGGGCCCAGCAGGCCGAAGAACTCGCCTTGCTCGATGCTGAAGCTGACATCGCTCAGGGCCTTGATCTCACCCCGCGCCGTGGCATAAGACTTGGAAACATGTTCAAACGCAATGGCAGCCATGCGCTGGATTGTAGGAAGCCACCCAGCCGAGGCGTGTCGCGGGCATGCCCCGAGGCAGCGCCGACATGGCAGGTGATAGATTGCCCGCACCATGCCCACCAAGCAGCCGCGCCGCACCGCCGAACGCATTCTGGAAACCACGCTGGCGCTGTTCAACCGCTTTGGCGAGCCCAACGTCAGCACCACGCTGATCTCGGCCGAGCTGGGCATCAGCCCGGGCAACCTGTACTACCACTACCCTGCGCGCGACGAGCTGACCACCCACCTGTTCAACCGCTACGAATCAGCCCTGGGCGAGCTGTTGCCGGCGGCCGAAGACGTGCGCCACATCGAAGACGCCTGGCTGTTCTTTCACATGCTGTTCGAGCTGATCTGGCAATACCGCTTCCTGTACCGCGACCTGAACGACCTGCTCAGCAAGAACCGCCGCCTCGAACTGCACTTCCAGACCGTGCTCAAGAACAAGGTGCGCGCCGTGCGCGCGCTGCTGGCCGGCCTGGGCCGCAGCGCGCCGCTGCCGATGGACAGCCCCCAGGCCCAGGCCGCGGCCAACGCGATGGTCGTCGTCTTGACCTACTGGTTGAGTTTCGAATACGCCCAAGACCCACGCCATGCGCTGGAGCCTGAAAACGCGCAAGCCGCGCTGGCGCGTGGCGCCTACCATGTGCTCAGCTTGCTGGCGCCGTATCTCGATGCCCCCGCCCGCGCACACCTGCAAACGCTGGTGGCCCCGTACCAGCCGCAATGATCCCTGCCCCGCCCTCAAGGAGACAACCCATGGCCAAATGGACCGCCTTCCCGTATGACGCTGCCGACTACACCTATGACGCCGCCACGCTGAAAAAGAAGTGGGCCCGGCTGCACGCCGGTGACGCCGAACCGCTGCCCAATGACGACAAGCTGCTGGCCGCCTGGGGCCTGTTCCACGCCGGCGAATTCAACCAGGCCGCGCAAGCCGGCCTGAAGCTCGGCGGCGTTGGCCTGAGCCTGGCCAACAAGGCGCAATGCATCCACGCCAACTACCTGGAAAAGAGCGAAAAGACCAAGCTCGCGTTGTTCCAGGAAGTGGCTGAACGCGCCGCCGCCCTGGCCGCTGCCGAGCCCAGCAACCCGGGTGCCTGGTACTGGCAGGCCTATGCACTGGGCCGTTATAGCCAGAGCATCAGCGTGGCCAAGGCGCTGGCGCAAGGCTTGGGCAGCAAGGTGAAGCACGCGCTGGAAACCACCATCAAGCTCGAACCCAAGCATGCCGATGCGCACATTGCGCTGGGCACCTTCCACGCCGAGGTGATCGACAAGGTGGGCAGGCTGCTGGGCCGCACGCAGGGCGCCGACGCCGCCACCGGCCTGAAGCTGTTCAAGGAGGCCCTCAAACTCAACCCGGCATCGGCCATTGCCCGCGTCGAATACGCCAACGGCCTGGTCATGCTCGAAGGCGACAAGCGCATGGCCGAGGCCGAAAAGCTGTATGCCGAAGCCGCCGCCTGCCCGCCGCTGGATGCGATGGAAAAGCTGGATGTGGAGATGGCGAAAGCGGAACTGGAAGACTGAGCGCAACACGCTTGGACAGCTCGGCCCAAGCGAACGCCGCGGAACCGGCTCTGCCGGGACGCTGGCGTTGCCCCCTTGAGGGGGCGCGCGAAGCGCGTAGGGGGTGTTTCACATCAAGCCGGCTCGAGTTCCGCCTCCGGCCGCCACACGCTCACCCGGTTGCGCCCGCCTTCCTTTGACTTGAACAGCGCCTGGTCGGCCTGTTCGATGAGCGACTCCAGCGAGCTGGCGCCCATCATCACCGAGGCCACGCCAAAGCTGGCGGCAATGCGCATCACGTCGGTGCCGCGGATGGCGTCCTTGGCATGGTCATGAATCGCGGCACGCAGCGCATCGGCCACCTGCCGGGCCACGTCGGGCGTGGCGCCGGGCAGCACGATGCAGAACTCCTCGCCGCCGTAGCGGCACAGCATGTCGCCTTCGCGCAGGCCGTCGCCCAGCATCCTGGCCACGGTCTGGATCACCTGGTCGCCCACGGCGTGGCCATAGACGTCGTTGAACTTCTTGAAGTGGTCGATGTCGCTCATCACGCAGCACAGGTCGGTGTGATCCTCTTTGGCCTGCGCGAACAGCTCCTGGCCGGCTTGGTGGAACGCGCGGCGGTTGAAGCAACCGGTGAGCGGGTCGCGCTCGGCCAGGCGGCGCAGTTCGACGTTCTGCTCTTCAATTCGCACGCGCGTCTTTTGCAACTCGACCATGGTGGCGCGCAGCTCTTCGTTGGCGCGATGCA
>JANMYI010000231.1:0-2143 GCA_031381955.1 Burkholderiales bacterium | reverse complement strand
GGCGGCGGCAGTGGCCCGAGGCAAGGGCATCACGGTGCACGAGGAGTTGCTCGACCAGCATGAAAAGGAGGCGTACTACGACATCGTGACTTCGTTCCAGGTGCTGGAGCATGTGCCGGACCCCATGGCGTTCCTGCGCGGCTGCGTTCGTGTGCTTCGACCCGGCGGCACGCTCGTCATTGGCGTGCCGAATGACGATGGCTTTCTGCGGCTCGACGCGGGTAGCTTGCTGAACCAGCCGCCGCACCACATGGGCCTGTGGAACCGGGCCAGCCTGACCGCGGTGGCAGCGCTCATCGGGCTGGAGATCAAGGCATTTGAAATCGAGCCCCTGTCGGAGTTGGGCTGGTATCAAGCGGTGATTGAGAACGCCTACCTGAAGGGCTGGCGCAAGCGCTTGTTTTACAGGCTGGGTTTTGCAGATTTTCTGCGGCAATACATCCGCGAGAACGCGCACACCATCGCCGGGCATTCCATCCTGGTTATTTACCAGAAACCGCTGCCCTGAACCGTCTGCGCAGGCATGGCTCGCCGAGCCAGGCCAGCGCTGGCATCACAATCGATTCGGCGGCGAATGTCTCGCCGGTCACTCCACCATGAAGGGGCAGCGCCCATGAGATGGCTGTTGATGCTGGCGCTGTGCGCCTGGCTGCAGGTGGGCCTGGCGCAGACCCACACCGCCGTGCAAGACGGGCAGGGCGACCTGCGCCCGATCAGCGCCGCGCAATGGACGCCCGAGGCCGCCGCGCACCTGTTGCAGCGTGCCGGCTTCGGTGGACGCCCAGACGAGATTGCCGCGCTGGCCGCAGGCTCACCGGCCGACGCAGTGCGCCGCCTGGTGCGCTGGCAGACGGTGCCGGAAGACTTTTTGGCGTTCGACGAATCCGGCCTGCACGACCCTGGCTTGGAGCCGTTTGCGGCCTCGCGCCCGGCGGCCACCAACGCCGCCAAGCGCGACGGCCAGGCCCTGGGCGTGGCCAACAAGCCCGATGGCAACCGCCGCTTGCAGCCGGTGACCAACACCTTCTTTTACTGGCTGCGCGCCAGCCGCCTGGAAACGCAACGCCTGGCGCAGTGGTGGGCCCAGCGCATGCTGGTCACGCCGCGTCCGCTGCAAGAAAAGTTGGCGCTGTTCTGGCACGGCCACTTCGCCACGAGTGAAGAGAAGGTGCGCGACTACCGCAAGATGCTGCGCCAGAACATGCTGTTCAGAGAGCGTGGCAACGGCAGCTTCCGTGAGCTGATGATCGGCGTGGCGCAAGACCCGGCCATGCTGGCTTTTTTGGATGCCGGGGTGAACGTGAAGGGCGCGCCGAATGAGAACTTCGCGCGCGAAATCATGGAGATGTTCACGCTGGGCGAAGGCCACTACGGCGAGAGCGATATCCGCGAGGCCGCACGCGCCTTCACCGGCTGGAACGCCAAGGGCCTGAGCTTCACCATCGACGCGGCGCGCCATGACGACGGCGTCAAGCGCGTGCTGGGCCGCGAGGGCCGCCTGAACGGCATCGATGTCATCGACACCCTGCTGGCCCAGCCGGCGGCGGCGGAACACATCGCCGGCAAGCTGTACCAATACTTTGTGCGCCAGGAGTTGAGCCAAGGCCTGCGCAGCGAACTGGCGGCGCGCTTGCGTGGCAGCGGCTACGACATCGCCAGCCTGCTTGAGACGATCTTTTTGTCGCGCGATTTCTACAGCCCGCCTTCGGTGGCCACGCGCATCCGCCCGCCGGTGGAGCTGGTGGTGTCGACCTACCGCCTGGCGGGTTTGACGCAAGTGCCGGGCGTGCCCGATTTCAATGCCGTCACCGAATCACTGGGCCAGAAGCTCTTTTACCCGCCCACCGTGGCCGGTTGGGCCCAGGGCCGCAGCTGGATCACACCGGGGCTGCTGATTGCGCGCAGCAACTTCGCCTACGACCTGGTCTACCCCGACATCAACTTCATCCCACCCGACCGCTACCCCTCGGGTGAATTCAAGATCAGCGAACTGGGCGACAAGCTGGCCTTGGGCCTGGACGTGACCAGCGCCACCCGCCTGGACGGCATGGAGATGAACTCCACCTCGATGCAATTGGCCGACCGCGACGAAGAGTTCAACACCCGGCTGGCCAGCTACCGTGGCTGGCAGATGGCGATCGAG
>JANMYI010000226.1:0-4613 GCA_031381955.1 Burkholderiales bacterium | reverse complement strand
CCAAACTTCCCCAGGTGAAGCCGAGCGCCCGCACTACTTGTCAACGCGATCAAAGGGGTTGGTTGACGAACGCATTTCGATGCGCAAGGGCGTGCCCACCAGCTTGAAATGCTCGCGGATGCGGCCTTCCAGGTAGCGCTTGTACGGTTCACCCACATGGTCGAGCGAATTGCCGTGGATGACCACGATGGGCGGGTTCATGCCGCCTTGGTGGGCATAGCGCAGCTTGGGCCTGAAGTGGCCGTCGCGCGGGGGTGTCTGGTGGCTCACCGCATCAAGAATCAGCCGCGTGAGCAGCGGCGTGGGCAGCTTGCGCACGGCCGACGCATGCGCCGCCGAAATGGCTTTCCACAGCGGACCCAGGCCCTGGCGCTTGATGGCCGAAATGCGTTCGTCAACCAACCCCTTTGATCGCGTTGACAAGTAGTGCGGGCGCTCGGCTTCACCTGGGGAAGTTTGGATGGCGCGGCGTGTGATAACGTGCCAGCACTCGCCAACCCATCACGGAGAATATCGTGAGCAACAAAAGCCAATTGCTGCAAGACCCGTTCCTCAATCTCTTGCGCAAGGAACATGTGCCGGTGTCGATCTACCTCGTCAACGGCATCAAACTTCAGGGTCACATTGAATCGTTCGACCAGTACGTCGTGTTGTTACGCAACACGGTGACGCAGATGGTCTACAAGCACGCCATCTCCACGGTGGTGCCGGGTCGGGCGGTGAACTTCGCCGCCAGCGAACCAGGTGAAACGCCCTAATTGACCGCCAGCGCGCACGCTGAATCAAGCTCGCGCCCAGCGGCCATGCCGGTGGTGCTGGTGGGTGTGGATTTCGGCACCAAGCAAGCCTTTGATGCCACGCTAGACGAATTGGCCCAGCTGGCTGACTCCGCCGGCGATGTGGCCGTGGCCCGCGTGGTGGCGCGGCGCAAGGCGCCCGATGCGGCGTTGTTCGTGGGCAGCGGCAAGGCCGACGAAATCAAGGCCCTAGTCGAAGGCACTCAAGCCCAGGGTGTGATCTTCGACCAGGCGTTGAGCCCGGCGCAGCAGCGCAACCTGGAGCGCCATCTGGGCGTGCAGGTGGCTGACCGCACCGGCTTGATCCTGGAAATATTCGCTCAGCGTGCGCAGAGCCATGAAGGCAAGTTGCAGGTGGAACTCGCGCGCTTGCAGTACGACGCCACGCGCCTGGTGCGGCGCTGGTCGCACCTGGAGCGGCAAAGCGGCGGCATCGGCTTGCGCGGCGGCCCAGGCGAGGCACAGATCGAGCTCGACAAACGCATGATCGGCGAACGCATCAAGACCGTGAAAGAGCGGCTCGTGCGCGTCAAGCGCCAGCGCGGCACGCAGCGCAAGGCGCGCGAACGCCGCGGCATGTTCCGCATCTCGCTGGTGGGCTATACCAACGCCGGCAAGTCCACGCTGTTCAACGCCCTGGTCAAGGCGCGCGCCCTGGCGGCCGACCAGTTGTTCGCCACGCTGGACACCACCACCCGCGCCTGGTGGCTCGAAGGCGTGGCGCAGCAGGTGTCGCTGTCAGACACCGTGGGCTTCATACGCGACCTGCCGCACAAGTTGGTCGAGGCCTTCCAGGCCACGCTGCAAGAAGCCATGGACGCCGATTTGCTGCTGCATGTGGTGGATGCTGCCAACCCGCAGTGGTTTGAGCAGAGCCGTGAAGTCGAGCGTGTGTTGGCCGAGATCGGCGCCCAAGACATCGAGCAAGTGTTGGTGTTCAACAAGTGCGACATGCTCGAAGACACCCGCCAGCCGCGCGAGACGGTTGATTGGTTCGAGCGCGCTCATGGCGTGCGCGCGCGGCGCGTCTTCGTCAGCGCTGCCAGTGGCGCGGGCCTGCCTGAACTGCGCCAAGTGATCACCGACCTGCTGACGCGGCGCTTGAATGCGCCGGCCACGCCCGCATCTGATGGCGCTGATCCGCGCTTTGCCGCAACGGCCTTGGATCAATCGAAAACCCCTCCTCACGCCTGACCATGCATGATTCCCCCTCCCACAGCGGCCGCGCGGCCCTCAGTGATCTGGCCCTGGCCGCCAGCAAGCTGTGCGCGGCTGCAGCCCGGCGCCTGACGATGAGCAATGGCCGCAACGACGGCCCGCCTGATCTCGACGAGTTGTGGCGCGACTTCAACCGCAAGCTCAGCGGCATGTTCGGCGGCAAGGGCGAGCCACGCCGCCCGCCGCCCAATGGCGGTGGCCCGGGCGGAGAACCGCCGTTTCAACCGGACATGAAGAGCGCCGGCATCGGCCTGGGCCTGGTGGCCGGCGTGGTGGCGTTGGTGTGGTTGGGCAGCGGTGTATTCATCGTGCAAGAAGGCCAGCAGGCCGTGGTCACGTCGTTCGGGCGCTATGCCTACACGGCCGCAGCGGGCATCCAGTGGCGTTACCCGTACCCGTTCCAGGCCCACGAAACCGTGCCGGTGTCGCAACTGCGTTCGGTGGAAATGGGGCGCAACACCGTGGTGCCTGCCACGGGGCTGCGCGACTCGTCGATGCTCACGCAAGACGAGAACATCGTTGACATCCGCTTCACCGTGCAGTATCGGCTGAAGGACGCACGCGCCTATTTGTTTGAGAACCGCAATGCCGACGACGCCGTCATCCAGGCCAGCGAATCGGCCGTGCGTGAAATCGTAGGCCGCAGCAACGTCGATTCGGTGCTGTATGAACAACGCGACGCGCTGGCTTCGGATTTGGTCAAGTCGGTGCAGGCGCAGCTTGATCGATTGAATGCCGGCATCGTCATCTCCAACATCAACGTGCAAAACGTGCAGGTGCCAGAGCAGGTCACCGCGGCGTTCAACGATGCGGTGAAGGCCGGGGCCGACCGCGACCGTTTCAAGAACGAAGGCCAGGCCTACGCCAGCGACGTGATTCCCAAGGCGCGCGGCACGGCCTCGCGCCTGCGCGAAGAAGCCGAGGGCTACCGCGGCCGCGTCATGGCGCAGGCTGACGGCGATGCGCAGCGCTTCCGTTCGGTGCTGGCCGAATACCAAAAAGCACCCGGCGTGACGCGCGACCGGCTCTACATTGAATCGATGCAGCAGGTGTACTCCAGCGTGACCAAGGTGATGGTCGACAGCCGCAGTGGCTCCAACCTGCTGTACCTGCCGCTGGACCGCCTGATGCAGGCCTCGGGGGCGCCCGTGGCCACCGCGCCGAACGCCACCGCGCCGGCCACGGCCACGCCCGAAACCAATGTGCCGGCGCCCGCTGCCGTGGACCCCAGAACACGCGACAACACCCGCAGCCGCGACCGCGACGGCCGTTGAAGCGCACGCCCAATCAAGCCCCCGCCATGAACCGAATCGGACTCATCGTCGCCAGCGTGCTGGCTGTGTTGATGCTCATTGCATCCACCTTGTTCATCGTCGATCAACGCCAGGTCGGCGTGGTCTACGCGCTGGGCGAGATCAAGGAAGTCATCACCGAACCCGGCCTGAAGTGGAAGCTGCCGCCGCCGTTCCAGAACGTGGTCTTCCTCGACAAGCGCATTCAAACGCTGGACAGCCCCGAAACCCGGCCCATCTTCACCGCCGAGAAGAAGAGCCTGATCATCGATTGGCTGATCAAGTGGCGCATCGCTGACGCCAAGAAATTCATCCGCAACAACGGCCCCGACGTGCGCAACCTCGAAAGCCGGTTGAGCCCGGTGGTGCAGGCGGCGTTCAATGAAGAGATTACCAAGCGCACCGTGCGCGGCGTGCTCGCGGCCGAGCGCGACAAGGTCATGCAAGACGTTCTCGCCCGGCTGGCTGATGACGTGAAAGACTTCGGCATCGAGATCATCGACGTGCGCATCAAGCGGGTTGACTTTGTGGCCGACATCACTGACTCCGTGTTCCGGCGCATGGAGTCCGAACGCAAGCAGGTGGCCAACGAGTTGCGCTCGCAAGGCGCGGCTGAAGGCGAGCGCGTGCGCGCTGACGCCGACCGCCAACGCGAAATCATCGTGGCCGAGGCCTACCGCGACGCGCAGAAGATCAAGGGCGAGGGCGATGCAAAAGCTTCGGCGTTGTACGCCGATGCCTTCGGCCGCGACCCGCAGTTCGCCCAGTTTTATCGCAGCCTGGAGGCCTACCGCGCCAGCTTTCGCACCAAGAGCGATGTGATGGTGGTCGACCCGGCGAGCGAATTCTTCAAGGCCATGCGCGGCACGCCTGGTGCTGTGGTGGCGCCGGCACGCAAGTAGGGCGTGGCCGATGTGCTGTGGGCCGCGCTGGCCCTGATGCTGGTGCTCGAAGGTCTGCTGCCTTTCCTGAGTCCGGGCACTTGGCGCCGCATGTTCGAGCGCGCACTGGCCATGCACGACGGCCAGGTGCGCTTTGTCGGCCTGACCAGCATCGTGGTCGGTGTCGTGTTGTTGGCTCTGGTGTTTCGTTAGCCCGTCCTCGCGCCGGCATAGGCTGAGCGCCCTGAACGCATCGGTACAATCCTTTTTTTAACCCACCCGGTGTTGTTCATGTCGTCTGCCTGGCTGCTGCCCGAGCACATTGCCGATGTGCTGCCCGCCCAGGCCCGACGTATCGACCAGCTCAGACGCAAGCTGCTCGACCTGGCGCGCGGTTACGGCTTCGAGCTCATCATGCCGCCGCT
>JANMYI010000225.1:0-2579 GCA_031381955.1 Burkholderiales bacterium | reverse complement strand
CCCTGGTTGCCCTGGCCCGGCTCGTGCAGCGGGTTGAAGTTCATGATCAGGTACAGCTTGTCGTGCTGCACGTTCGACACCCAGGCATAGGTGTCGGTGTTGTCGGCGCAGGGCTCGTTCAGCACGGTCAACGCCTCGCGGTGGCTCGACGCTTGCGCGCCCACGGTGAAGGCGCCGAGCGCGGCCAGCACTGTGGCGGCGATCAGTTTCTTGCCAAGTCGGTTCACAGCAGTCTCCTGGTTGTGGCCAAAGCTCGCGGCACCTTGAACGGGCCTGCGCCGGGCCGTTGCGAAACCCTTGTCACCGGCGGCTCATTGGAGCGCGGAAGTGATGAGGGAGCGATGACGAATGTGACCATACGCGCTGGCGTGGCGCCTGGATGCAAACCGCGGCGGCCGGGGCCCGGCCGCGAACGCCAGCCGCCGATGACGCTATCGCCGTTCGCCCAGCGGCGCAGCCGCAACTCGGCAAGCCAGCAGCAGGCGTTCGCGGATCAGCTGGGCCCGGGTGCGCAGGCCTGCATAGTCGGCGCGGGCCAGCCAATGGTCAAGCTCCATCAACGCGATCCTGGCGTTGCCGGGCAAGACTTCATGCAAGCCTTGAAGGTAGGCGGCCTGGGCGGCGTCGACATCGCCAGCCAGCAGCTTGATCAAGCCCAAACGCCGCTGCCAATCACTCGCTTCGCTGGCGCCGGCGGCGGCCTCTTGCGTCAGGGCAGCGGCCTCGTCGAAGCGGCCTTGGCCCAAGGCGACGGCGGCACAGGCGCCGCAGCGGATGTCTGCGGCCGGGTTCAAGGCTTGCAGGGCCGCCAGGTCACGCTCGGCCGGGCCGGCTTGACCCAACATCACTTGCAGCACCACGCGATCAGCCAGGTGGTCGGGTTTCGCGGGTTCCAGGGCCACCATGGCGTCCAGGTCGGCCATGGCCAGCTGCAGCTCAGCCATGCCATAGCACGCCAGGTACCTGCTGGCGTGCAGTGAAACCAGCCCGGGGTGCTGGGCAATCAGCGTATCCAGGTCTGGTTTGGCGCGTTCGAGCCAGCCGGCCTGCAAACAGATGAAGGCACGCAGGTTGAGCAGCAGCATGCGCTGCGGGTGCGCACCCAGTGCTTGATCGAGACACGTCAGTGCCGCGGCGAACTGGCGTTGGTCGCCCAGTTCCTGCGCCAGCTGCGACGCAGCCTCCTCGCTCTCGGGTTCGGCATGAAAGGCTTGCTGCAAATCGGCCAGCCGCTCGGTCGTCTCGCCCAGGCCCCTGTAGGCCTCGGCACGTGCCAGGAACACGCTGGCACCGGCACCGCCCAGGCTGATGGCCTGGCTGAGATCGGCCTCGGCCTCGCGGTGCTTGTCCTGCGCCAGGCGCGCCAGGCCGCGCTGGCGGTGCAGCTCAATCGGGCTCAGCGGTGAGGGCCGGGCCAGGGCGAGGTCAAGATCGGCTTCCGCCAGGGCGGGCTGATGCAGGTTCAAGCGCGCGCAGCCACGGAAGAAGTGGGTGATCGGGTCGGTGTCGCCGCGTGCGATGGCGGCGTCGAAGTCTTCCTGGGCCGCGGCGTGCTGGCCCAGCGCGACCCTGGCGATGCCGCGCCAGCGGTGCTGGATGGCATCGCCGCCACCGCGCTCGATGGCTGCTGAGAGATCGTGCTCGGCCGGCTCATACTGATCCTGTGCCAGCAAGCTGCCGCCGCGCAAGCCCAGGGCGATCAGGTTGCCGCCATCCAGCACCAAGGCGCGCTCGGCATCGGCCTGCGCGCCTTCGGCATCCTGCATATCCAGCCGCACGCCGGCGCGCCAAAGGTAGACCAGGGCATCGTCTCGCCCCTGAGTGATGGCGGCGTCGAGATCAAGCCGGGCCAGGGCCAGTTCACCCTGTTGGATTTGCGCCAGGCCGCGCAGCGAATGGGCAACTGCGGCGGCTGGTGGGTGTGCGGCCAGCACGGCATCGCAGTCGGCCATGGCGAGCGCGGGTTGCTGCGTCTGCAGATACAGCTGGGCACGCTCGAGCTGCACGTTCCAGGGTGGTGCGCCCGCATCCAGCCCGCTGGCAAAGTCGAGCAAGGCGGCATCGAACTTGCCTTGATTGCGGCGCACCACGGCACGGCCCAGGAGCAGCACGCCGTCGGCCGCAAGCAGGCCGCTCTCACCCTGCATCTGGCTCAAGGCGTGGCGTGCAAAGGGCAGGGCGGACGCGCTCAATGCGGCTTGCATGCGCGCCACCTCGTCACCCATGCCCAGGCTGAGCGCTTCGGTGAAGTCAGCTTCGGCCAGAGCCCAACTCTGCGCCAGGGCGTGTGCGTAGGCGCGGGCGCCGAGCACCAGCGCCCGGTGCTCGAACGTGCGCGCCAAGGGCTGCGGTGTGGCCGACAAGATGCCCGCAGCGGCGGGCGTGCCAATCTGCGGCAGCACGGCCATGGCCGCACGGTAGCTGCTGGGGTGGGTCAGCGCGGCGTTGAAATCAGCCACGGCGCCGGCCAGGTCGCCGCTGTACTGGCGCGCGGCAGCACGCATGAAGTACAGCATGCCGTCGGGCTGCCCGCCGCTCGCCCGGTCGATGGCCAGGCTGAAGTTGGTGAACGCCGCCGG
>JANMYI010000210.1:0-2554 GCA_031381955.1 Burkholderiales bacterium | reverse complement strand
CTTGAGCGACGTGATGCAGCTCGTTGAGGAAGGCTCGCAATTGCGCGCCGCCAACGAGCAATTGAAGAGCCTGGACCAGATGAAGGACGACTTCATGTCGTCGGTGACGCATGAGTTGCGCACGCCCTTGACCAGCATCCGCGCCATGGCGGAAATGATGGTGGACGAGCCCGCGATGCCGGCCGCGCAGCGCAGCCGCTTCACCAGCCTGATCGTGAGCGAGACCGAGCGCCTGACGCGCCTGGTGAACCAGGTGCTCGACCTGGCCAAGATCGAATCCGGCCAGGCTGCGTGGCGGCTGGCGGCGTGCGACCTGAGTGCCATCGCACAGCAAGCCGCCGCCGCCATGGCCGCGCCGCTGGCCGAGCGCGGCACCGTGCTCACGCTCGATCTGGCCGCCGACCTGCCCAGCGTGATGGCCGACCCCGACCGTTTGATGCAGGTGCTGCTGAACCTGCTGTCCAACGCCGCCAAGTTCGTGCCGGCACCGGGCGGGCGCATCACCCTGGCCTTGCATGCCACGCCCGAGGCCGCCGTGTTCAGCGTCAGCGACAACGGCCCTGGCGTGCCGGCCACGCAGCAGGCCTTGATCTTCGAAAAATTCCGCCAGGGCGGCGACGCCAACCAGCAGCCCGTGGGCACCGGCCTGGGCCTGCCCATCAGCCGCCAGATCGTGCGCCACTTCGGCGGCCGGTTGTGGCTGGAGTCGGCACCCGATGCCGGTGCAACGTTCCGCTTCACCTTGCCCTGGCAAGTTTCAGGAGCCACCCCATGACCCAAAAAATCCTCATCGCCGATGACGAGCCCAACATCGTCATTTCGCTCGAATACCTGTTGCAGCGCGAAGGCTTCGAGGTGCTCGTCGCGCGCGACGGCGTGCAGGCCCTGGCCATGGCGCAACGCGAGCGCCCGGCGCTGCTGGTGCTGGACGTGATGATGCCGGGCATGACCGGCTTTGACGTGTGCCAGGCCTTGCGTGCCGACCCGGCCATGAACAGCATGCCGATCCTGCTGCTCAGCGCCAAGGGCCGCGACACCGACGCCGCCAAGGGCCTGGGCCTGGGCGCCAATGCCTATCTGACCAAGCCTTTCTCAACCCGCGAGCTGGTGGCGCGCGTGCGTGCGCTGCTGGCCGGCGGCGCGGCGTGATGCCCATGGCCGTGCGCGCACCCGGCTCGTGCCCAAAGCCATGACAGCCGCCCAACGCCAAGCCCTGGCCATGGCCGCGCCCGCCGTGGCGCTGGGAGCGTGGCTACTTGCCACGGCCGGCCTGTTGTGGGCCACGCTTGATGGCGATGAACGCGCCGGCCTGGCCGAGTTGCTGGCGCCGCGCCTGGCCATTGCGCTGGTGTGCTGGGTGGCCGCCAGCGCGGGCTGCGCGGTGCTGGTGCGCTGGCTGCTCGAACGCCACACCGCCTTGCTGGCCAGCGCGCAAGATGAACTGGCCGCGCAACGCGACCAGGCGCGCGCCGAGGTGCAACGCCAGGTGGCCGAAGGCGCGCGCAGCATCGAACAAGAACGCCAGCGCTTGGCCGCGCTGATGAGCGAGCTGAGCCAGGCCGTGGTGGTGTGCAACCTCGACGGCATCGTGCTGCTCTACAACGAGCAGGCGCGCGCGCTGTTCCGCGGCGCGGCGGCCGGCGTGGGCGGGGTCGGCGGGGCGGATGCCATCGGCCTGGCACGCAGCATCCACAGCGTGCTCGACGCCGCGCAAATCGAGCATGCGGTGCAAGACGTGGCCGCGCGCCTGGGCGCCGGTGAAGCCCGGCCGGGCACGCAGTTCATCACCGCCACGGCCAACGGCGCGCTGTGGCGCGTGCAGCTTGCTGCCGTGCGCGAGGCCACCGCCCACCCCGAACAAACCGCGGTCTTGACTGGCTATGTGTTGATGCTGCAAGACATCAGCGCCGAGTTCGACCAGGACACGCAGCGCGACCAGTTGTTGCAGGAGCTGATCGAAGGCAGCCGCGCCGCGCTGGGCACGGTGCAGGCGGCGCTGGAGATGCTGGCCTACCCTGACCTGGGCCCCGCGCAGCGCGAACGCTTTCAGGGCGTGGTGCGCGAGGAAGTGGGCCGCCTGGGCGAGCGCGTGGCGCAGGTGGCGCAGCGCAGTGGGCCCGCCCTGCAACCGCGCTGGCCACTGCACGACATGCCGGCCACGCAACTGCTGGCCGCCTTGAGCCGGCGCATCCAGGCCCAAACCGGCCTGGTGGCGCAAACCGCCGCGGTGGCCGCCGACCTGTGGCTGAAGGTCGACAGCTTTTCGCTCATCCGCGGCTTGAGTTCACTGGCCGAGCGGCTGGCCGGCGACGGCGCGGCGCAAGACCTTGAACTGCGGCTCGCCGCCAGCGGCCGCCACGCCCAGCTTGAGCTGGCCTGGCGCGGCCCGGCGCCGAGCGCGGCCACTGCCGCGGCGTGGCAAAACGAGCCGCTGCGCGCCAGCGGTGCGCCACTGACCTTGAACGACGTGGCGCTGCGCCACGGCGGCGAGTGTTGGCTGGCGCAGGGCGACGGCGCGCAGCGCCTGTGCCTGCTGCTGCCCCTGGCCGCCGCG
>JANMYI010000172.1:0-9735 GCA_031381955.1 Burkholderiales bacterium | reverse complement strand
TACGGCGTGCGCCGGCCCCAGCGCGAAACCGTGCGGTCGCTCATCGCGCCGATGATCGGTTGCACCAAGAGGCCGGTCATCGGCCCGGCCAGCCACAGCAGCGGCAGGCTGGCTTCGTCAGCGCCCAGGTACTGGTAGATCGGGCTCATGTTGCTTTGCTGCAGGCCAAAGCTGAACTGGATGCCGAAGAAGCCGACATTCATGTTCACGATTTGCCAGAACGAAAGCTGTGGCTTGGCGGCGGTCATGGTGAGCCCCGTGGGTGACAACAAAAAAGGTGCCGCCAGCTTGCGGCCAGCGGCACCTGTCTAGACAAAGCGTTATCCGTCGTTGCGGCTTAGAACGAATACTTCAACGTCGCCTTGGCGCTGCGCCCGTTGATGGCGCGGGCGATGTACAGCGGGTTGTTGGTCAGGTTGCCCTGGCCTTCGGCCTCGGTGTAGCCCAGGGTGTTGAACAGGTTGTTCACGCCCAGCGAGACCACCATGTTGCGGCTGAACTCGTAGTTGGCAAAGGCGTTCACGCTGGCGAATGCCGGCAGCACGACCACGTTGTCGTCTTGCGCATAAGACTTGGTCGTGCCGACGATGGACGCGCCCACTTCCAGCGGCCCGAAGGCGTAGCTCGGTGCAATTTGGTAGATCAGATCGGCCTGGCGGCGCGGCGTCTTGCCGTCGTTCGCGCCCGAGGTGATGTGGGCGTTGGTCAGCGTGGCGCCGCCGGCCACGCGCAGGCTGCCGAAGCTCAGTGCCAGTTCGGCCTCGATGCCCTTGGCGTCGTACGAGTTGCTCTTCACCGTGCGCGTGGTCAGCTCGAAACCCGCGCCTTCCTTGGTCTTGGCAAGGAAGGCGGTGACGAAGGCGCTGAGGCCGGTCTGGCGGTACTTCAAGCCACCCTCGATCTGGTCGACTTCGTTCTTCGGGTAGGGCGCGCGGCCGCTGTTGATGTCGGCGTCCCACACCACGCGGTCGGGCGACTTCCACGACGCGCCATGGCTGGCACGCGCAAAGACCGCCATGTTGCGGCTGAACTCGAAGTTGGCGCCCAGCGAGTACGAGGTGGCCTGGGTGCTATAGCCGATGGTGGTAACGCTGCTGGGGTTCCAGTTGTTGCCGCTGGCGGCGTCGCCAAACTTTTGCGTGCCGGTGCCGCGCTGCTTGTCATGGCGCACGCTGGCGTCCACGCTCAAGGGGCCTTGCTCGAAGGTCACCGCAGCATAGGGCGCAACGGCGGTGACGCGCACGTCGATGGCGCGGAAGCAGCAGCCGCCCCAGGTGGTGGTGGCGTCGCCCACCGGGCTGGTGGTGGCCGCGCCGGTGTTGGTGTACAGGCCCGGGTTGTCGCCGGTCAGGCCGATGTTGTAGCGGTTCCAGTACCAGGTTTGCGCCACGTTCTGGATGCCACCGAACAAGCCGCCGGTGAGCGTGAGCTTGTTGCCCCCGGCCAGGGCCAATTCCTTTTGCAGGCGCACGTCGTTGAAAACGTTGCCCATGTCATCGAGCGAGGTGTTGAAGATGTGGGCCGAAAACACCGGCGCGCTGCCGGTGTAGCGGTTGGCGCCGTTGGCGGCGTCGGTGGCGGCCGATCCGGCCGGGAACACACCGATGAAGCGCCCGCCGATGGCGCTCTTGCGGAAACGCTCGGTCAGTTGCAGGCCATCACCCAGGTTGAACTGCGCTTCAACGCCGACCGAGTTGACGTTCACGGTCAGGCCGTCAGCCGGGTTGGTGGCCACGCGGTTACCGTTCTTGTCGACCACGGTGTCGATGCCGAACTTCGAGCCCACGAAGAAGGCCGTGCGTGGGTCGATGCCGGCAATGGCCTTGATCTCGCTGCCCACCGTGGTGACGGGCACCGGCAGGTAGGTGGGCGTGCTGTCGTGCAGGCTCTTGACGCTGACGCGGATGTAGCTGCCGCGGTCGAGTTCCTTGGTGACCGAGGCGCGGAACTGGCCGCCGTTTTCCAGCGTGACGTTGGTGTTGCGCGTGCCTTCGCCCAGGCGATAGAAGCCGCCGAATTGGAACGTTAGGCCGTCGCCGAGCTTGCCGCCGTAGGCGAAGTCGGTGCGCAATTGGCGATGATCCAGCCCCAGGCTGATGCCCACGGCGCCGCCGGCCTGCTTGCCGGTCTTGCTGCGAAAGTTGACGATGGCGCCCGGCGCGTTGGTGGCCAGGGTGGACGATGAACCGCCACGGATGACATCGAGCGTGTCGGTCATGTAGTCAGCGCGCACGAACTGGTCGGCCGTGGCGAACGAGACGTCGCCGATCAGCAGCACCGGCAGGCCATCTTCTTGCAACTGCACATAACGCCCACCTCCATCGGACATCGGCAAGCCGCGCACGCCCAGGTTGGCATTGCCCTCGCCGCCGCTGGATTCAGCGCGCAGCCCCGGCACGGTGCGCAGCACCTCGGTGGCGCTGGCCGCGCCGGAGTTTTGCAGCTGGTCGGCGTCGAGCGTGCTGACCGAGACACTTTGCTTCATCTTGCTGCGCGCAATGGCGGTGCCGGTGATGACCACGCGGTCGAGCTTGAGGCCATCACCTGCGGTCTCAGCGGCCGGGGCCGCGGTCTGGGCATGGGCCATGCCGATCTGCAGGGCAGCCAGGGCCGCGGCAAGGGCCACGGGGCGCGGATGGGCAGTGAATGACATGCTGGGTTCCTTGGGGTGGTGGGAAGGCGAGTGAAGGCGCACAGAACGGCAAGCGATGCGCCATTCAAGCCGGGTTGGCGGGCGCGCCAGCGGGTGGCGCCAGACTCTGGGAGAAGTGCCGACTCTAGAAAATAATGCAAACGATTGCATTAGGTGTAAACCCGCCACGGATGCAATCGTTGCCAGGTTGCTGCATCGGCACCACACTGCATGTGAGAATGAGGTTTCACTCCGTGCACCAGGACGTTCCTGTGCTGCGCCCAGCGCGATGCCCAAGCTCAACCCCGACAACACCCAAAAAAACGAATTGGCACCGCCGCGCCGCATGCAAATGGCCGATGTGGCCCGCCTGGCCGGCGTATCGGTTTCGACCGTGTCACGTGCGCTGTCGGGCAGTGAGCTGATCAACCCGGAAACCCGCGACCGCATCACCGAACTGGCGCGCTCGCTGAACTACACCATCAACGTGGGCGCGCAGAACCTGCGGCTACGCCAGAACCGCACCGTGGCGCTGGTGATTCCCTTGGACACGGCGAATCGCCAGCACATCAGCGACCCGTTCTTCCTGGCCTTGATGGGCGCCATCGCCGACGCGCTCACCGACAGCGGCTTCGATGTGCTGCTGTCGCGCGTCGATGCGCAGCGCCTCGATCACGCGGCCAGCCTGTACGACACCGGCCGCGCCGTGGGCGTGCTGATCATCGGCCAGTGGCACCACCATGACCAGCTCAACTCCCTGGCGCAGCGCGGCGTGCCGCTGGTGGTGTGGGGCGCGCAGTTGCCCAACCAGCAGTACTGCACGGTGGGCAGCGACAACGAAGCCGGCGTCAGCCTGGCGACCGCGCACCTGCTGGCCCAGGGCTGCCGGCGCATCCTCTTCCTGGGCGACACGGCCCTGCCGGAAGTGGCGCGCCGCCATGCCGGCCACCTGAGCGCGCTGCGCAAAGCGGGCGTGCCGCACAGCCCCGCGCTGGAGTTGAAGGTGCCGTTTGCCACCGACCTGGCGCGCCCCGACATCGAAGCGCGCATCCGCTCGGGCAGCGCCTTCGACGGTGTGTTCGCCTGCTCCGACCTGCTGGCCATGACCACCATCAACGCCCTGCGCGCCGCCGGCCGCAGCGTGCCCGATGAGCTGCCCGTGGTGGGCTATGACGACGTGGAGCTGGCGCGTCACCTGCACCCATCGCTGACCACCGTGCGCCAGTCGATCGACCAGGCCGGAGTCGCCATGGTCAATGCGCTGATGCGCATCATTGGCGGCGAGCGGGTGACGCCGATCCAGCTGCCCACCGAGCTGGTGCAGCGCGAAAGCAGCCGCACGGCCACGCGGCCCGCGTAGCGGCCCGCCACACCCGCAAATCGGCCTGAGCCGGTCTGGTCCGTGAGGCACCCGGCGCTTGCCGCTGCGCTGCCTTGCGCTGCGTTTCCGGCCTGCGCCGGGCTCGACGCCCGCCGCTTGTCGCCCAATGCCCGGTGCCGCATCCGCCCGCATGCAGGCCATGCAGATAAATTTGAAATAGGCATTTCATTTTTTGTGGCATATATTTCATCATATGTGGGCCGCCCTGTTCATCACCCTTCCGACCCAACCCAACGCCGTGCGCCTGCGCATCTGGCGCGGCCTGAAGGCGCTGGGCTGTGCGGCGCTGCGCGACGGCACCTACCTGCTGCCCGCCGACCAGGCCACCGCGTTCGACACCCTGGCCGCCGAGGCGCGCGCCCATGGCGGCACCGCCACGGTGCTGGCGCTGGCGCCGCGCAGCGAGCAGCAACAGGCCGAGGTGCTGGCCCTGTTCGACCGCGGCGCGGCCTACGGCGAATGGCGCGATGTTGCACAAGCCCTGGCGCGCGAGCTGCCGCGCCTGCCCGAGCCCGACGCGCGCAAACGCCTGCGCGGCGTGGCCGACGCGCTGGAAGCCCTGCGCCAAACTGACCACTACCCCGGCCCGGCCAGCGCGCAAGCGCGCAACGAACTCGACGCCCTGCGCGTTGCCTTCGATGCGCGCTTTGCCAAGGGCGAGCCCAAGCCGCGGCCGCCGCGCGGCATTCCCAGGCTCGATGCGCGCCAGTTCCGCAACCGGCGCTGGGCCACGCGCGCGCGGCCGTGGGTCGACCGCCTGGCCAGCGGCTGGCTGATCCGCCGCTTCATCGACCCCGGCGCCAGCTTTGTCTGGCTGGCCGAAGGGCAGGCGGCGCCGCGCCAGGCCATCGGCTTTGACTACGACGGTGCGCGCTTCAGCCATGTCGGCGCGCGCGTCACCTTCGAGGTGCTGCTGCACAGTTTTGCACTTGAAGCCGACCCCGCCCTGCAACGCCTGGCCGCGGCCGTGCACTGCCTCGATGTGGGCGGCATGCCGGTGCCAGAAGCCAGTGGCCTGGAACTGGTGCTGGCGGGCTTGCGCGAATTGCACACCGATGACGATGCCTTGCTGCAAGCCGCCGCCGCCGTGTTCGACGCGCTGGTTGCGGCGCCCGTTTCATCAACCGTTAACACTGCCAGCGCCAACGCATGAATGCCGAGCTTGAGCACCCACCCCCCGCCGTGAGCTTTGCGCAGGCCCTGCGCTTTTGGCTCAAGCTGGGGTTCATCAGCTTCGGCGGCCCGGCCGGGCAGATCGCCATCATGCACACCGAACTGGTGGAGCGGCGGCGCTGGATCAGCGAGCAGCGCTTCCTTCATGCGCTGAACTACTGCATGCTGCTGCCCGGGCCCGAGGCGCAGCAACTGGCCACCTACATCGGCTGGTTGATGCACCGCTCTTCAGGCGGCATCGTGGCCGGCGCGATGTTCGTGCTGCCCTCGTTGTTCCTGTTGATCGCGCTGTCATGGGTCTACCTGCGCTTTGGTCAGTTGCCGCTGGTGGCCGGCATCTTCTATGGCCTCAAGCCCGCGGTCACGGCGCTGGTGCTGCATGCCGCGCACCGCATCGGCAGCCGCGTGCTGAAGAACCGCTGGATGTGGGCCATCGCGGCCGCGGCCTTTGTCGCCATCTTTGCCTTCGACACGCCGTTCCCGTTGATCGTCATCGCCGCGGCGCTGCTGGGCCACTTCGGCGCGCGGCGCTGGCCGGCGGTGTTCGCGCTGGGTGGCGGCCACGGCGTTGCGCAGAAGAGTTACGGCGCTGCGCTGATCGACGACCACACCCCCACGCCGCCCCACGCGGTGTTCTCACGCCCACGTCTGTTCAAGGTGCTCGGCATCGGCCTGGGCCTGTGGGCCCTGGTCATGGCCGCACTCGTCCTTAACCAGGGTCTGCACGCCACACTGACCCAGATGGGCTGGTTCTTCACCAAGGCAGCCTTGCTCACCTTTGGCGGTGCCTACGCGGTGCTGCCGTATGTGTACCAAGGCGCCGTCGAGCAGCATCAGTGGCTCAGCGGCGCGCAGATGATCGACGGCCTGGCGCTCGGTGAAACCACGCCCGGCCCACTGATCATGGTGGTGGCCTTCGTGGGTTTCGTGGGCGGCTGGCTGAAGGCCGTGCTCGGCCCCGACTCGCTGTTCCTGGGCGCCGCGTTGGCGGCCACGGTGGCCACCTGGTTCACCTTCCTGCCATCGTTCGTCTTCATCCTCGCCGGCGGGCCCGTGGTCGAGGCCACGCACGGCAAGCTGGGCTTCACGGCGCCACTGTCTGCCATCACCGCGGCGGTGGTGGGCGTGATCCTCAACCTGGCCTTGTTCTTCGCCTATCACGTGCTGTGGCCACAGGGCTTTGGCGGCCGCTTCGACGCCGTGTCAGCCCTGATTGCCGTGGCCGCCGCGGTGGCGCTGTTTCGCTTCAAGGTCGGCGTGATTCCCCTGCTTGGCGCCTGCGCCGCCGCCGGGCTGGCCGTTCAACTGGCGCGTTAGGAGAACGAGATGAGTCACATCACCGCAGCCGAGCTGGCCCTGTGGCAACAACAGGGCTTTGATTTCGAATTGCTCGACGTGCGCCGCGGCGGCGTGCGCGCCCAGCATGGCGCGGCGCTGGCTGGCGCGCTGTGGCATGACCCGGCTGCTTGGCTCGATTGGAAAGACAGCATCGCGGCCAAACGACCGGTGGTGCTGTATTGCGCCAAGGGCCATGAAATCGGCCAAGGCCTGACGGCCACGCTGCGCGCCCTGGGTGTGGACGCGCGCTACCTGGTGGGCGGCATGCAAGGCTGGCTGGAAGAAGGCCGGCCGGTTGTTCCGATCCTGCCGCTCGCTCCTTCTGCCACCACCGGAGCCGCAGCATGAAATGGGTCACCCGTGAACGGCCCAAGATCGACCGCATCGCCTGCCCTTGGTTGATCTTGCGCTTCATCGACCGCGAGGCTGAATTCCTCTATGTCCCATCGAACGAGGTGTCAAGCGTCGCGGCCAGCACCGGCGCCACGCCTTACGACATTCCCGGCGTGGAAATGAGCCATGTGGGTGAGCTGTGCAGCTTCGATGCCTTCCTGGCCAAGTACGCTCTCAAGCAACCCGGATTGCAACAACTGGCGTTGATCGTGCGCGGCGCCGACACTTCGCGGCTCGATCTCACGCCGCAATCGGCCGGCCTGTATGCGCTGTCACTCGGCCTGTCACGCGTGTTCGCTGATGACCATGAGATGTTGCGCCACGGCCTGGTGATGTATGACGCGCTGTATGCCTGGTGCGCCAGCGCGCAAGACGAAGCACACCGCTGGCCGCCGCAAGTGGCGTGATGGCCGCGCCGCGACCGGGCGCCGCCAGTTGGCTCAGGCGGAGCCGGGCGCGCGCACGATGCGCAGCAGGTGGTTGGCGCCTTCGGCCGCACTGAGGCGGAAGCCCAAGGACTGCAGGCTGCCCATGTCTTCGGCCACCAGCCCCACTTGCTGCGCTGCCGCTTGGTAAAAGGCCAAGGGCCGGCGCACGAATGGAAACTGCAACCAGCGGCCCTCGTCCATGTCGATGTTGATGTTGGCGAAGTACTGGCCATCGGGCGCCAACCGCAGCGCCATTTGCGCCATCAAGCCGTGCAGCAAATCGTCTGACAAGTGGTACAGCACGCTGAACGACCAGGCGAAATCGAAACGTTCGTCGCCCAATTCGTTGGCGCCAAAGCTGGTGGACAACACCAGGCGGGGATTTTTGGCTGAGAGCCCGTTCTCGCCGATTTCCTGCAAGGCCAGGTTCAGCACTTCGGGGCGCACATCCACACCCGTGTAGCAACCGGGGTTCAAGTAGTTGATCACCGGCAGGCCCAAGGTCAGCGGCCCGCAACCGATCTCCAACAAACGGTGAGCCGGCTTCAGCCCCATGGCCTTCACGTGCTCGAATTGAAAGCGCCGGTGCTCGTCCCATTGGCCGCGAAAACCCATGTGCGCCTCAAGCTCACGCGTGCGCTCTTCACCCAGCGCTTTGTCGATGCGCAAGGCTTTGAAAATACGCAGGCGAGTTTTGTGGACGAGTCGTTGGCGGGTTCTGGACAGAAGCATGATTCGATCATACGCGGCCGCGGCAAGTCGCCGTTGCCGTGGCCCTGGTGTGCTGTCCCTGCGCCTCAACCAAACAGCGCAAAGGGCTCGAAGCGCCCACGCAACACGGCTTGGGCATCGCCGCCCAGCCAGCCTTCGATCAGCGAGGCATAAACGCGCCGGAAGTCGGTGGTGTGCACCAGGTTGTCACCGCCGTCCAGTGCGCTCAGGCTGGGCAGGGTACCGTAGTGGCCACCGCGCACCGGCTGGCCGATCACGTACATGTGGTTAGCGGTGCCATGGTCCGTGCCCAGGCTGGTGTTCTCGGGCACACGGCGGCCAAACTCCGAAAACACCAGCAGCGTCACGTCTTGGGCGCGGCCGATACGGGCCAGGTCGGCCATGAAACCGGCGACTGCATCGGACGCGTAACTCAGCAAGCGCTGGTGCTGGTCGGCCTGCTGCACATGCGTGTCAAACGCGTTGTGGCGGTAGGCGCTGTAGAACAGCCTGGTAGGTAGCCCGGCATGGATCAAGCTGGCGATCTTGGGCAGGTCGAGCGGCACGATGCCGTAGTCGACCGGCGTTTTGTAGCGCGCCCAGGCCTCGCGCACCTTGGTGGCGGAGTCGCGTGCGCTCAGCGCCACGTCACGCATGAAGGCCAGGCTGGCATTGCCCGCCGAGCGGGCATCGTGCGGCGCATCGGGCGCGGCATCGAGCACGCTGCGTTGCTCGAACAGGCCCTTGCGAGCAAAGCGCCGCGGGTCGTCAAACGTCAGCGGCAGATGCTGGCGCGCGCGCACCGCCAGCGATTGCGTTTCGTCGATGTTGACCAGGTATTCAGGCGCGTTTTGCGGGTCGATGGCATCGGCCAGCCGGCCGACCCAGCCATGCTCTTCGCCGCTGTTGGGCATGGCGGTGTGCCAGTAGGCCATCGAGGTGAAATGCGAGAACGAAGGCTGGGCATAGCCGCAGCCATGCACCACGGCCATGCGGCCTTCCTTGAACAGGCGTTCGAAGCCGGCCATGCCAGGGTTGAAGCCGTGGTGGCCATCGATCACCCGCAGTTGCTGGCGCTTGATGCCCAGCCGCGGGCGGTGGCGGTAGTAGGCGTCGTCGCCATAGGGCACCAGGGTGTTAAGGCCGTCGTTGCCGCCGGACAGCTCCAGCACCACCAGGATGCGCTCGGGGTGGCGGGCCAGCGTGGCCGCTGCGGCATGCTGCAAGGCGACTGGCAGTGCGCCCAGGCCACTGGCTGCGGCCAGGCCAGCGCGCAGCAGGCTGCGCCGGTTCAGCCCGCCTGGCGGATTGACGTCAGGGATGCCAGGGGCGTCAGTGGTATGGGAAGTCTGCGCAGGCATGGTGTCAACCCAGTTGGTATTCGGGCAAAGCCAGGATCAGGTGCAGCGTCTGGCGCAGCGGCTCGTCAAGGTAGCTGCGCGCGGCCTGCAAGTCGGTGGTGCCGAGCTCACGCTCCAGAAACGCCACCAGGCGCGCCCGGGTCGCCGGGGCCACGCCGGCCACCACAAAGCGCTTCAGCAACGCATCCACCGCCTGGCTGGCGGTGCGGCTGCCGTCACCCAGCACCAGCGCGGTGAGTTGCAGGCGAGCCAAGGTGCGTGGGATCGGCTTGACCCGCTCGATCGCCATCTGCCAGCCACGGTAGCTGGCCAGCCGGG
>JANMYI010000106.1:0-4809 GCA_031381955.1 Burkholderiales bacterium | reverse complement strand
GTGGCGTGATCGCTGATGACGAGCCGCTGATGCGCGAGCAACTGCGCAAGCGCCTGGCCGAGGTGTGGCCCGAACTGCAGGTGGTGGCAGAAGCGCGCAACGGCTTTGAAGCCGTGCAGTTGACCGAGCAATGGCGCCCCGACGTTGTCTTCCTCGACATTCGCATGCCGGGCCTGAACGGGGTGGAGGCGGCGCGCCAGATCGCGCAGATGCCAGCGCGGGAAGGCACGGACGGCCAGGCCTGCAGCGACGATTTGCCCGAGCTGGTGTTTCTGACCGCCTACGACCAGTACGCCGTGCAGGCCTTTGAGCAAGGCGTGGCCGACTACGTGCTCAAGCCTGCTGAGCGCGAGCGCCTGGGCGTGACGGTGCGCCGCGTGCAAGCCCGCTTGCAGGCCCGGCGCAGCCTGGAGCCCAGCCCGGACGAACCGGCGCGGCAACCGCTGCAGCAACTGTTGAGGGAACTGGATGCGCAATTTCAGCCGCGCAATGTGACGCCGCACCTGCAATGGATCCAGGCCACGGTGGGCCACAACATTCAGCTCTTGCCGGTGCAAGATATTTTGTTTTTCATCAGCGACGAAAAGTACACCCGGGTGCAGACCGCGCAGCTTGAGGCCTTGATCCGCAAGCCGATCAAGGAACTGGTTGATGAACTCGACCCGAAGTTGTTCTGGCAGATCCACCGCTCGACGCTGGTCAACGTGAATTGCATCGCGGCCGTGCAGCGCGATCTGCGCGGGCGCCAGATCGTCACGGTCAAGGGGCACCCAGAGCGGCTGGAGGTGAGCCGCTCATTCGTTGGTTTGTTCAAGGGCATGTGATGCCAAGCCTCACGGCGCGCAGTCAAAATGCGCCATGAAACCACCCGAACGCTTGCTGCCCTTGATTGACGAAGGCCTGATCGACAGCGTGGTGCGCCAGCTCATGAGCGGCAAGGAAGCCGAGGTCTTTGTGGTGCGCTGCGGCGACGACACACGCTGCGCCAAGATCTACAAGGCCGCCACCCATCGCAGCTTTCGCCAAGCGGTTGACTACACCGAAAACCGCAAGGTCAAGAACACGCGCCAGGCCCGCGCCATGGCCAAGGGCACGCGCTTTGGCAAGCAGGCACAAGAAGCGGCCTGGCAAAGCGCCGAGGTGGATGCGCTGTACCGCCTGGCCGGCGCCGGCGTGCGCGTGCCCAAGCCCTACAACTTTCATGACGGCGTGCTGATCATGGAACTGGTGTGCGACGAACACGGCGACGCTGCCCCGCGCCTGAACGACGTGGCCTTCACGCCCGAGCAAGCGCGTGCCCACCACGCCACGCTGCTGCAAGAGGTGGTGCGCATGCTGTGCGCGGGCGTGGTGCACGGCGACCTGTCTGAATTCAACGTCCTGCTCAGCGCAGACGGCCCGGTGATCATCGACCTGCCGCAGGCGGTGGACGCCGCCGGCAACAACCACGCACTGCGCATGCTGCTGCGCGACGTGGCTAACCTCAAACATTACTTCGGCCGCTTTGCGCCCGAGATCTTGAGCACGCAATACGGGCCGGAGATCTGGCACCTCTTTCAACGCGGCATGTTGATGCCTGATTCACCGCTGACCGGCCACTTCGAGGTGAAGCACGCACCAGTGGATTTGCGCGCGGTGATGCGCGAGATTGATGATGCGCGGGCGGATGAGGCGGCGCGCGTGTTGCGCATGCAAACGACTTGACAACGCTTGACGTCACTTCCATTCAAAACAAGGAAACCCCAACATGAAAACCCAGATCACCGACATGTTCGGCATTCAGCACCCCATCATCCAGGGCGGCATGCACTTCGTCGGCTTTGCCGAGCTGGCCGCGGCGGTGAGCAATGCCGGCGGCTTGGGCATCATCACCGGGCTGACACAGCGCACGCCCGAGTTGCTGGCCAAGGAAATTGCGCGCTGCCGCGAGATGACGAGCAAGCCTTTCGGCGTGAAC
Source organism: Burkholderiales bacterium (assembly GCA_031381955.1). Taxonomy (GTDB): domain Bacteria; phylum Pseudomonadota; class Gammaproteobacteria; order Burkholderiales; family Burkholderiaceae_C; genus Rubrivivax. The sequence goes on along the minus strand of JANMYI010000106.1, from coordinate 2,852 downwards.
CTCACCTTCTTGCCGGTGCTCACCGCGCCCGACTACCCGGGCTACATCCGCGCCATCATCGAAGGCGGTGTGAAGGTGGTGGAAACGGCGGGCAACAACCCGCAGAAGTGGCTGCCGGCGCTGCATGAAGCGGGCATCAAGGTGATCCACAAATGCACCTCGGTGCGGCACTCGCTCAAGGCCCAGGCCATCGGCTGCGACGCGGTGAGCGTCGATGGTTTCGAATGCGGCGGCCACCCCGGCGAAGACGATGTGCCCAACTTCATCTTGCTGCCGCGCGCGGCCGATGAGTTGAAGATTCCCTTCGTCGCCTCAGGTGGCATGGCCGACGGCCGCTCGCTGGTGGCGGCGCTGGCCCTGGGCGCTCAAGGCATGAACATGGGCACGCGCTTCATCGCCACCAAAGAGGCGCCGGTGCATGAGAAAGTTAAACAAGCCATCGTTGCCGCGAGTGAACTCGACACCCGTCTGGTGATGCGCCCGCTGCGCAACACCGAACGGGTGCTCACCAATGCTGCGGTGGAACGGCTGCTGGAAAAGGAGCGCAGCCTGGGCGCGGCGCTGACCTTCGACGACATCATCGAACAGGTGGCCGGCGTGTACCCACGCATCATGCTCGAAGGCGACATGGACGCCGGCGCCTGGTCTTGCGGCATGGTGGCGGGGTTGATCCACGACATTCCGACGGTGAAGGAATTGATTGATCGGATCATGGCGGAGGCTGAGGGGTTGATTCGGGGGCGGTTGGCGGGGTTTGTTGGGTGGTGACGAGTGGTGGCTGCCGGCCACAAGCGGCCGGTCGGTCTGCGCTCGAAAGTTTGACCGCAGCGAGCCTTTGGAGGGCAGGTTTCCGGCGACGAGTCGGAACCCCTCGTCGGCTTGACTCGGCCAGGTGCGGTCTCTCGCCGGCGGTATCGACAGCGGTCGTTCATCCGGCTGAAATCAACTGAACGGACGCTCCGATGCGCGAGACCCGGCATTGGTATCCTCCGGGCGGATGTCGGCTGAGCAACAACAACTCGAAGCGGGGATACAGGCACTAGAAGCCCAGCGCGCCCTGCTCGGTGACGCGGTCGTCGACGCTTCCGTCGCCGGCCTGCGTGCCAAGCTCGCCGCCCTGACCGCTCCGCCGACCGCCCCGCCTGAACCAGCCCAGGCCCTCAAGCAAGTCTCGATCCTGTTCCTCGACGTGGTGGGCTCCACCACGCTTGCGCAGCGCCTCGACCCCGAAGCCGTGAGCGCAGTGATGGACGACGCGCTCGCCCGCGGCACCACCATCGTCGAGGCGTATCGCGGCAAGGTCTTGCAATACGCCGGCGACAACATCCTGGCCGCCTTCGGTGCCGACGAAGCCCGCGAAGACGACACCGAACGCGCCGTGCAGGGCGGCCTGGCCTTGCTCGAACTAGGTAAGGTCTTGGGCGCTGAAGTGCAAGCGGCCCACGGCCACCTCGGCTTCAACGTCCGCGTCGGCATCCACACCGGCGGCGTGCTGCTCGGCGGCGGGGTCGATGCCGACGGCAGCATCCGCGGCATCGCCGTGAACATCGCCGCGCGTATGGAGCAGACCGCCCCTGCGGGAGCCCTGCGCATATCGCACGACACCTACGCCCAGGTGCGCGGCCTGTTCGAAGTCGAGGTGCAAGAGCCTCTCACGGTCAAGGGCGTCGATGCCCCCATCCAGAGCTACCTCGTCAAACGCGCCAAGCCGCGCAACTTCCGCATCGGCACGCGCGGCATCGAAGGCGTGGCCACACGGATGATCGGCCGCGACGCCGAACTCGAAGCGCTGCAGGCCGCGTACCACCGCCTGTTCGCCGAACGCCAGATGGCCGCGGTGACGGTGGTGGCCGAAGCCGGCATCGGCAAGAGCCGCCTGCTCTACGAATTCGAGGCCTGGAGCGAAGCCCGGCCCGAGACCTTCTTCCTCTTCCGCGGCCGCGCCACACCGCAGACCGACAGCCAGGCTTATGGCCTCTTGCGCGACATCCTGGCCTGGCGCTTCCAGATCTTCGATGACGACAGCATCGAGGCAGCACGCCAGAAGATGGAAGACGGCATCGTGCCGCTGTTCACCCACGACGACGGCCCCGATCTGGCCGAAGGCCACGCCCACCTGCTGGGCCACCTGATCGGCATCGAGTGGCGAGACAGCCGCCACATCCGCGGCATCCTGGACGACCCCAAGCAGATCAGGAACCGCGCCTTCCACGCCGCGGCGCAGATCTTCCGGCGCGTCAGTGCCACCGACGGTTCACCCGTCATCCTGCAACTCGAAGACCTGCATTGGGCCGACGGCGAGAGCCTGGATTTCCTGAACTACCTGGCGGAAGTGAACCGCGACGTGCCGCTGCTGGTGCTGAGCTTCACGCGGCCGACCTTGTTCGAGCGCAGAGCGGACTGGCGCAGTACCGAAGGCATCCACCAACGCATCGACCTGGCGCCGCTCGGCAAAGACATGAGCCGGTTGCTGGCCAACGAACTCTTGAAGAAGCTGCCCGAAGTCCCCGCTGCGCTCAGAGAGTTGCTCACCAGCAGCGCCGAAGGCAACCCCTTCTACATGGAAGAGCTGGTGAAGATGCTGATCGACCAGGGCGCCATCCAGACCCGGTCCGAGACCGACGACACCTGGAAGGTCAACGCCGAACGCCTGCTGGTGACCCAGGTGCCGGCCACGCTCACGGGCGTGCTGCAGGCGCGGCTGGACGGCCTGCCGGCGCCAGAGAAGCGCGCCTTGCAGCAGGCCAGCGTGGTGGGCGCGGTGTTCTGGGACAAGGCGCTGGCCGCCGTCGACGAACAAGCCGCACGGTATCTGCCCGCGCTTGTGCAACGCGAATTGACGTTGCCCCGGG
>JANMYI010000103.1:0-1921 GCA_031381955.1 Burkholderiales bacterium | reverse complement strand
CGACGCGCACTGGCACATGTCGGGCGAAGTGGTGTTGATGACGCTGCTCGGCGGCCTGGGCACGCTGTTCGGCCCCGCCGTGGGCGCCCTGGTCATCGTTACGCTGGAGAACGAACTGGCCGACAAGGTCGGGCCCTGGGTCACCGTGATCATGGGCGCGATCTTCGTCATCTGCGTGCTCGCGTTCCGCCGTGGGTTGGTGGGTGAGTTGCTGGCGAAGATCAACCAGATCAGTGGCAACAAGGCGCCGGCGCAAGAGCATTGAATGCACCCAAGCGCCCGGCCGCGCAACCCGCGGCAGGGCTGAATCGAGCCGAGGCAAGCATGAATGACATGAACGGTTATGACGTTGAAGACATGAAGCTGGGCATGCGGGCCACGTTTTCCAAGACCATCACCGAAGCCGACATCGTGCTGTTCGCGGCGGTCTCGGGCGACAACAACGCCGTGCACATCAACGAAGAGTACGCCGCCACCACGCGCTTCAGCGGCCGCATCGCCCACGGTTTTCTCACCGCCAGCGTGATCTCCGCTGCGGTGGCCAACCGGCTGCCCGGGCCGGGCACGATCTACCTCAGCCAGCAGCTCCACTTCCGCGCGCCCGTGCGCCCGGGCCAGACGGTGCATGCCAGCGTGACGGTGAGTGCCATCGACCTCGAGCGCCGGCGCGTGACACTTCAAACCGTTTGCTGCGTCGGCGACACGGTGGTGATCGACGGCGAGGCGCTGGTGATGACGACGTCTTCGGCCAAACGCAAACAGGCGTCGAGCACGGCAGACGCGCCGCGGCCGAGCCCAGCCTGAACACCTGATTTGCACAAACCGCTGCGCGGCCGGGGAAATTGACAGTGGCGAATGAGCGGTCGCTGCGGCGCCATCCCGCTTAACGCGCCAGCGCATCTTCAAACTGCTCCAGCGCTTGCTGATGCTGCGCCAGTGCTCGGCGCAGGGCCGGCAGCCGGGTGCGCGCTGCGGCGACCATCCCTGGCGGCGCATCGCGCAGGGCATCAGCCAGCACCGAGTCATCCTGCTCAACCAGCACCGCCCCCAGCGTGGCCGCCTGCACAAGATCCTTCAGCGCCTTTTCAGCAAAGCCCCTTCGTGCGGCGCTGGCGTACAGCTTGTGCCAGACGAAGCGCTCGGGTGCAGGCAGATGCACCGGGATGCAGTGCCCGCCCGCCAGCAGGGCCGCTGCGGGCGGCTCGCGCAGCAAATAGTCGAAGTGCGGTACGGCTTGCGCGTGCCACTCCAATTCGGGCACGGGCAAGACCTGGCCCAAGGTCTTGCCGTGCGTCAGCACGTCGACCCGCAAACCTTCGGCTCCCGGCAACTTCACCGCGGTTGGCGGCACCCTGTTGGGCAGGCCCGGCACGGCGAAAAACCTGAGCTTCGTCGCCTCTACGGTCTTCAGGAAAGTTTGCGGCGCGGCCAGCTTGAGCCCCTGGCGGCGGGCCAGGTCGATGTCTTGGGTGCGGGCACTGACGGCCTTGGCGCCGAGTTCGTTCAGCCAGGCCATGTAGCCCAGCGTGCCCACCACCACAAGCCCGTTCTCAAACAGCCCGGTGTTATAGAGCTCGACCAGAACACGGGCAGCCGCTTTGTCGCTCACCTGGAACTGTAGTTTGCGCAAATCGCGCACCTGCCGCATCACCCAGCCCGCAAACTCGATGCGATCGCGCGCCGCGGCCAAGGCTTCATCATCGCCGTCCTTGCACACGAAGTCTTCGCCGTCCTGGCCGGGAACCGGGTAGTAGCCGCGATACCAATAGCGGTGGCCGGTGCCGTTGCGCAGCACCAAACGCCCCGGGGTACCCGGCAGCAAAGTCTGAACCGAAGCGGTGCGTTCCTTCAGCTCGGCATACTGCGTTCGGTAGGCCAGTTCGTGCACCTGGTACAAGAGTGACGGACTGATGGATTGGGC
>JANMYI010000087.1:0-6881 GCA_031381955.1 Burkholderiales bacterium | reverse complement strand
CAGCGCCCCCAGCTCGCAGATGCTGCGCTACCTCAGCCGCGCGGAGCTGGCCAGCGAGCGCGCCGTGAAGTGGGGCATGCTCAGTAACGGCAGCACCTGGCGGCTGTACTGGCAAGACGCGCGCTCGCGCGCCGAAGAGTTCTTCGAGCTTGACGTGGCCGCCTTGCTCGGCGTACCCGGCGTTCAGGCTGATCTGGATGGTTATGAAGCCGGGCATGGCCTGAAGCTGCTGTTCCTGCTCTTCGCCCGCCAGGCCTTCCTGCCACAGGAATGGGACGCGCCGGCGCGCAGCTTCCATGCCTATGCCCGCAACGAGGCGCGCAGCTACGAAGAACGGGTCTCGCAAGACCTCGGCGCGCGCGTCTTCAACGACATCTTCCCGGCCCTGGCCCAGGCCCTGGCGGCGGGCGACCTGCAAGCCGCCAAAGAGCCGGTCGGCTACGGCCAGTTCACGCGCCAGCGCTACACCGCGGCCTATCTTGACGAGGTGCGCGAAGCCGCCCTCGTCCTGTTATACCGGCTGTTATTCCTGTTCTACGCCGAAGACCGCCGCCTGCTGCCGGTGGGCGACGCGCGCTACGCCGCCTACAGCGTGAAGCGCCTGCGCGAGCGCGTGCGCGACGATGCTGATGCCGGGCGGCCGCTTTCCAGCGTGATCGACAACATCTGGCGCGATTTGAAAGGTGCCTTCCTGCTGATCAACGTGGGCGACGACGCCGTGGGCATGCCGGCCTACAACGGCGGCCTGTTCGACCGCGCCCGCTCACCCCTGCTCGAGCGCAGCGGCGTGCCCGACAAGGTGATGGCGCCGATCATCGACGCCCTCTCGCGCCGCACCGAAGAGGTGTTGCACGGCTGGATCAACTACCGCGACTTGTCGGTCTCGCACCTGGGTGGCATTTACGAGCGCTTGCTCGAATACACCCTGGTGCACGAGGTGCAGGCCGCAGACGACTACCGCGACAAGCCCGAAATCAACCGCATCGTCGCCCGCCCGGCGAGCTTTGCGCGCAAGGTTTCGGGCAGCTACTACACGCATGACGACCTGGTGCGCCTGGTGCTGCGCGAGTCGGTGGGCCGGCTGGCGGGCGAGCGCAACGCGGCGTTCGAGCAGCGCGTGCAGGGCTGGCGCAAGAAGCATTCGCTCAACCCTAACGATTGGGACAAGCTGGACGCCGCCGACCCCGCTTGCGCCCTGCTCGAACTGAAGATTTGCGACCCCGCCATGGGCAGCGGCCACTTCCTGGTGGCGCTGGTCGACGACCTGGCCGACCGCGTGCTGGAAGCCGTCACCGCGGCGCAAGGCCTGGTCGCCGCCCAGCCCTGGTCGGCCCACCTGGTGGAGCAGGGCCGGCCCTGGGTGAGCCCTCTGCTGGCGCGGCTGGCCCACATCCGCGCTGAGATCAAGGCCCAGGCGCGCACCCATGGCTGGGCCGTGACCGATGCGCAGCTTGACGACCGCCACATCGTGCGCCGCATGGTGTTGAAGAAATGCCTGTTCGGCGTCGACAAGAACCCGATGGCCGTGGAGCTGGCCAAGACCGCGCTGTGGCTGCACACCTTCACAGTGGGTGCGCCGCTGAGCTTTCTCGACCACCACCTCAAGCTCGGCGATTCGCTGCACGGCGAACGCCTGGCCGACGTGCGCCAGGGCCTGCAAGCCCTGGGCATGATCTTCCAGCAAGGCGAACTGGCGCGGCTGGACGTGGCCGCGCGCAGCCTGCAAGCCGTGGCCGACCAGACCGACGTTGACCTGGCCGAGGTGCAACGTTCCAAACAACTGGCTGCGCAGGCCGAGGCCGAAGTGGCGCCGCTGCATGCCCTGCTCGATTTCTGGCGCGCGCTGCGCTGGCTGCTGCCGGGCTGGCCGCCGGAAAAGCCCGCGCGCATGAGCAAGCTCGGCAGCGAGGCCCAGCGCACGGCCCTGGCCGAGGTGTTTTCACCGCAGCGCAACCTGGTGGCCAGCTTGCATGCCGGCAAGCTCGACGGCGCCGGCACCGGCATCGAACAAGCCAATGCCTTGCTGGCCGCGGTGCGCGCCCTGGCCCGGCGTGAATGCTTCTTCCACTGGTGGACGACCTTCCCCACCGTGTTCGACGCCGACGGCCGCGGCGGCTTCGACGCCGTGATCGGCAACCCGCCGTGGGACCGCATCAAGCTGCAAGAGGTGGAATGGTTTGCCGAGCGCGAACCCAGGATCGCCGAACAGGCCCGCGCCGCCGACCGCAAGGCCTTGTTCGCCGAATTGCAAAGCAGGAAGGCGCCGCTGGCGGCTGACTATGCCCAGGCCGTTGACCGCGCCGAGGCCAACGCGCGCGTGTTGGCCAAGGCCGGTGACTACCCGCTGCTGGGCGGCGGCGACGTGAACCTGTACAGCCTGTTCGTCGAACGCGCGCAAGCCCTGGTGCACCCGCAAGGCCTGGTGGCCCTGCTCACGCCCAGCGGCATTGCCGCCGACAAGGGCGCGGCCGAGTTCTTCAAAAGCATTGCCACAACGGGGCGGCTGGGGGCCTTGTATGACTTTGAGAACCGGCGTGTTTTCTTCGCCGATGTGGATTCGCGGTTCAAGTTCTGCACCCTGGTCTTCGGCGGTGAGCAACGCCGCTTCGCGACCACCCAATGTGCCTTCTTCCTGCACGCCCTGGCCGAACTCGACGACCCCGCGCGCAGCCTGCAGTTGAGCGCCGCAGACTTCGCCCTCGTCAACCCCAACACCGGCGCCGCGCCGATCTTCCGCAAACGCCGCGACGCCGACATCACCATGCGCATGTACCGCGAACACCCGGTGCTGGTGCGGCATGGCCAAGCCGATGCGAAGGCGTGGCCGGTGCGGTACGCGACGATGTTTCACATGACCAGTGATTCGGGCTTGTTCAAGACCCGTCAGGAGCTGTTGCGCATGGGCTTCCAGCCAGGTGCGCTGGGCCGCATGCACAAGGGGGCGCAGCAGGCCTTGCCCTTGTATGTGGGCCGCATGGTGCATCAGTTTGATCATCGGCATGCCGACGTCACGGTGCGCGAGGGCAACCTGCACGTCGCTGCCTTTGGGTCGGAACTGACACCCGGCGAAAAGTTGGATCCGACTCGCTTGCCCGAGCCGCAGTACTGGGTGCAGGCGCAGGACATGCCCGAAGGTGATGCCCGACCTTGGACCTTGGCCTACCGAGACATTGCCAGGTCGACCGATGCCCGAACGATGATTGCCGGCATCATTCCCGCCGCGGGTGCTGGCAACACCTTACCTTTGCTGAGCCTGCCCCATAACGCCGACGCGGCGGCGCTCGCTTGCCAACTGTTGGCAACGCTGAATTCACATGTCTTCGACTACGTGGCCAGACAGAAGGCCCAGTCCACACATCTGAACTGGTACATCCTCGAACAACTTCCCGTCATCCCCCCCGAGCGCTTCGCGCAGCCTCTGCCTAAACATTTCGCTCAACAGGCGCGAACGGCCGGCCTGATGAACGGACACCATGCCGCGCCCACCGTGGCCGATTTCGTCATTCCCCAGGTGCTGGCCCTGAGCTACACCGCGCACGACCTGGCGCCCTTTGCGCAAGACCTGGGCTATGTAGACGAAGCCGGCCAGGTGCTGCCGCCGTTCAAGTGGGACGAAGAAGACCGCCGCGCCCGCCTGGCCGCGCTCGACGGCCTGTTCATGCATCTGTATGGCCTGAACGAAGACGACGCCGCCTACATCCTCAGCAGTTTTCCCATCGTTCGCGAGCAAGACATCAAGGCCTTCGGCCACTACCGCACCCAGACCGAGGTGCTGGCCTGGCTGCGCCTGGCTCAGGGCGGGTCAGCAGAAATTCAGGCCACCGGCGTGCTGCCGGCGAGCCTATAATTTTTATAGGTTGTTCGTGTCCTCCGTGTTGCAACTCTCGCAGCCGCAGTTGCAGCAACTGATCAAGGCCAGGGCTGAGATCACGCTGCAAGTCGTGTTCACGCGGCACGCCGAATTGCGCATGAAGGAGCGTCATATTTCCCGCCCCGAAGTCCTCGAAGTGCTGCGCCGAGGCCGGTTGTGCGGCCCGCTGAGCCCAACCTGATGCGGGGTGCACTGGAGTGCCGCATGGAACGTTTCGTTGCCGGCCGCAACCTCGGCGTGGTGGTGGCATTGAATGACGAGGCACCCAACATGGTGATCGTTACGGCCTTGGTCATTGGAGCGTGATGATGCTGAAGTTCGACGACGGCGGCCTGCGCAATGTCTGGCTTACCAATGGCTATCAAGCCCAGAGCGCGGCCTATGGCAAGGGCTATGCGTATCACGACCTTGACGGCCTGGTGCATGCGATCTGCAAGGCCTTGACGCGCAAGGCCGGGCGCCTGACGGGCGCCGAGTTTCGCTACCTGCGTTCGCACCTGGGCCTGTCGCAATCGTCGCTGGGCAAGCTTCTCAATGTCAGCGACCAAAGCATCGCTGGTTGGGAAAAGCACGGGCGCATCCCCTTGCTCGCTGACAAGCATTTGCGCCTCTTGTGGGCCGAGAAACACAGCGCCAACGAGCCCATCAAGCGCGCCATGCAACGGCTGAACGATATCGAGCGCCTGGTCAATCAGAAGATCGTGGCCACCGAGTCAAAACGCGGCGGCTGGGTCGCTGACGCCGAAGAAACCACCACCTGACGGCGGCTGCCGCGTCGCTATACTCGCCCCCCTCAAGCGCCGATTTGTCCCCGATTGCGGGCGCTCTAAAAATGCCGCTAAACAGCCTGCACCCGGTGTCTGCCTGTGAAGCGCGACACCGGGTTTTTCATTCCAGGCAGCCATGGCATCGGTCGGCAACGTCACTCCGCAGAACAAGCACTTCAGCGCGCCGCTGCCGCTCAAGAGCGGGGCCGAGCTGCGCGACTACACGCTGGTCTATGAAACCTATGGCACGCTGAACGCGGCGCGCAGCAACGCCGTGCTGGTGTGCCACGCGCTGAACGCCAGCCACCATGTCGCCGGCACCTACGAAGGCCAAGACAAGAGCGAGGGCTGGTGGGACAACCTGATCGGCCCGGGCAAGCCGCTGGACACAAATGTTTTCTTCGTCATCGGCGTCAACAACCCGGGTTCATGCTTCGGCTCCACCGGGCCGGCCAGCGCCAACCCCGCCACCGGCCAGCCGTATGGCGCCGACTTCCCGGTGGTCACGGTGGAAGACTGGGTCGATGCGCAAGCCCGGCTGATTGAATCGTTGGGCATTGCACAACTCGCCGCCGTCTTGGGCGGCAGCCTGGGCGGCATGCAGGCGCTGGCCTGGACGCTGCGCTTCCCGCAGCGCCTGCGCCACTGCATCGCGGTGGCCACGGCGCCGAACCTTTCAGCGCAGAACCTGGCCTTCAATGAAGTGGCGCGCCGCGCCATCATCGGCGATCCCGAATTCCACGGTGGCCACTATGCCGCGCGCGGCGTGCTCCCGCGCCAGGGTCTGCGCGTGGCGCGCATGATCGGCCACATCACCTACCTTTCAGACGATTCGATGGAAGAGAAATTCGGCCGCGAGTTGCGCAACGCCGAGCTGAACTACAGCACACAGCAGGTCGACTTCCAGATCGAAAGCTACCTGCGCCACCAAGGCGAAAAGTTCAGCGACTACTTCGACGCCAACACCTACTTGCTCATCACCCGCGCGCTCGACTACTTCGACCCGGCGCTCGACCATGGCGGCAGCCTCGCCGCAGCCTTCGCACCGGCGCGCGCCAACCGCTTCTTGCTGGTGAGCTTCAGCACCGATTGGCGCTTTGCGCCGGCGCGCTCGCGCGAGCTGCTCAAGGCCTTGGTGGATCAGAAGATTGATGTCAGCTACGCCGAGATCGACGCCCCGCACGGCCACGACGCCTTCTTGCTCGACGACCCGCGCTACCACGGTGTGCTGCGAGCTTACTTCGAGCGCATTGCCGCTGAGACAGCAAGCGGGCCGAGCGCCGGGCCGCCCCACGCCGGCCCGCACCCCCACGGGGGGTCGCGCGGCGTACCCGGCGCGCGGGGGGCACCATGAGCGACAAGAGCGACCTGCAGGCCATCGCGGCCCTGGTGCCCCAAGGCGCGCGTGTGCTCGACCTGGGCTGCGGCAGCGGCGAGCTGCTGGCTCATTTGCAGTTAACACGCGGCTGCACAGGCTACGGCGTGGAAATTGACGACGCCAAGCTGCTGCAATGCGTGCAGCGTGGTGTGAATGCGGTGCAGCTCAACCTGGAAGACGGCCTGGCGTTGTTCGAAGACAAGAGCTTCGATGTGGTGCTGCAGCTCGACACCTTGCAGCACCTGAAGAACACCGAACGCATGCTGCAGGAAACGGCGCGCGTGGGCCGCATCGGCATCGTCAGCTTCCCCAATTTCGCGCATTGGCCGAACCGCCTGGCCGTGCTGCGCGGGCGCATGCCGGTGACCAAGACCCTGCCTTACCAGTGGTACGACACGCCCAACATCCGCGTGGGCACGCATGCTGACTTTGAAGTGCTGGCGCGCAAGAACGGCCTGCGCGTGATCGACAGCTTCGGCCTGCAAGACGGCCGCACGGTGCGCACGCTGCCCAACTGGCGAGCGAGTGTGGCGGTGTTCAAGTTTGAGCGGGCTTGAGGCGGCGCAAGTCGGCCGCGTGGCTTTGACGCCTGGTGAGGCGTTGGATATAGTGCAGGTATATCCCAGCCCTATCAGGAGCCCGCCATGGCCACCAGCACCGTGTTCACCAACAACCGCAGCCAGGCCGTTCGCCTGCCCGCCGAGGCGCGCTTTCCGGCTGGCGTGAGGAAGGTAGAGGTGCGCGTGGTGGGCGCAGACCGGGTGATCTCACCCGTTAGCCAAGGCTGGGACAGCTTCTTCAACCCGCAACCCGGGCAGGCCGGAGTCACGAAAGACTTCATGGCGCAGCGTGCGAGCCAGGAACA
>JANMYI010000052.1:0-2839 GCA_031381955.1 Burkholderiales bacterium | reverse complement strand
CGGCCATCAGGCGGCGGCGCGAATAGCTGAAGGTGTTGGCCAGGAAGATCTGGGCGTCGCGGTGGTCGGGTTCGAGCAGCACGATGTCGGTGTTCGGGTGGCTGCCGGCATAGCCCTTCAGGCCTAACTCCAGCCTGGAGTGGATCAGGCTGCGGAAGGTCTGGCTCAGCACCACCGGCAGGCCGCCATCAACCAGCTTCGGAATGCCCGCACCGGCGCGCAGCGCCAGCGCCTGGCTGGCATCGAACGGCACCAGCGGGTTCAGGCAGATGATGAGGTCGAGCCGGTCTTCCAGCAGCACGCTGGCGTGCAGGGTCTTCTTCAATGCGCCGTCGGCATACCAATGGCCGTTCATCAGCACCGGTGCGTACAGGCCAGGCAGTGCGGCACTGGCGGCCACGGCTTGCGAAATGGGCACGTCGCGCCAACCCGGCATGCCGAAGGGCGCGGCCTGGCCGGTGTCCAGGTCAGTGGCCACGATCACCAGCTTGTGCGCCAGTTGCCTGAAGTCATCACTGCGCCCGGGCGCACTGAACAGGCGGTGCAGCTCGGCTTGCAGCGGCGCATGGCTGAACAGGCCCGTGGGCAGGGCCTGGCCCAGCGCCTCGGCCACCGACAACCAAGAATGCCGGCGCGACACGGCACGCCCCGCGGCGCGCAGCAACAGCCCGGGCAAGGTGGCGGCGCGCTGCTTGAATTCAGCCCAGTGCGGCTGCACGAAGACGGCCGGGTTGATGCGATCTTGCGCCGGGCCGGTGCCATCAATGAAGCCGCTGGCCAACTGGCGCGGCGACAACCCGTTGGCCAGCGCCGCGGCAATGAAGGCGCCCGCCGAAACGCCGACGTAGCCCTGCAAGTGGTTCAACGCCAAGCCGGGCAGCGACTCCTGCAAGGCGCACAGGGCGCCAATTTCATAAGTGGCGCCCAAAGGCCCGCCCCCGGCCAGGGCCAGGCCGATGCGTGGGGCCGGCCGGGAGGTGGTCATGGCTTGGGCTCTCAGAGAGCCCTGCTGCGCGCACTGCGCTTGGCGGCAGGCTTGGGCGTGGCACGCTTGGCCGCGGCCTTGGGCGCCACAGCGGCCTTGCCTTGACGAGCCAGCTTGGCCACCGCAGCGGCCAGTTCGTCCACCCGAGCGGCCAGCGCGGCCACGTCTTTGGCCGTGGGCACGCCCAGCTTGCCCAGCGCCTTGGCGGTGCGGGTCTCGAAAATCGATTCGAGCTTGTCCCAGTGCTGGCCGGCCTTGGCGCTCACGTCTTCTGCCATGGCGCTCATCTTGCCGGTGACTTCACCGAGCTTGTCTTCCGCGGCAGACTGGGTCTTGCGCTGCAGGCTCTGGCCTTCCTTGATGAGCGAATCGAAGACCTTGGTGCCGCCTTCCTGGGCCTTGGCAAAGGCACCCATGCCGGCCAGCCAGATCTGCTGGGCTTGCTCTTTCACCGCGCCGGCGAGTTGGCTGTCGAACAGGCCCGCGGGAGACGCTGCTTTTTGCTCTGCCATCTTCTTCAGTTTCTTGACCATGTGTTCACCTCATGCTGTGGGTTAAACGGCGCCACCAGGGTTTGGCAGCGAACGAGGCAAAGTGTAGGCAGCCACTCTGGGGTGCGCACCCTATTGGCCTAGAGCGCCGGCCCTAATCGCCCGGCGCTTGGGGCAGGCCCACCCAGGCCTTGCCAGCGGCAGAAACTTGACGAGAATGGCCGCTTCAAAACCCGCGCAGCCCGTTGCACCGCCAGGAGCCTGACCATGCCCACCTTGCTTCGAGTCTTGTTCGCCTCCGTATTGGCCCTGTGCACACTGGGCGCGCAGGCCGCGCCGCGCGACGGCCTGGACGTTCGCCTGAGCGCCGCGCAACCCGTGATCCGAGGTGATGTCGACATCGTCGTCAATGTGGCGGTCACCAACCTCACGCGCCACCCGATCCACCTGTTGCGCTGGCAGTTACCCGGCGATGAAGTTGAAGCGCCGCTGTTCCGCATCACGCGCGACGGCCAGCCGGTGGCCTACACCGGCCCGCTGCTCAAGCGCGCCACGCCCGGCGCGGCCGACCGCACTCTGCTGGAAGCGGGTGCGACGCTGAGTTACGAGGTTGAACTGACCCAGGCTTACGACTTGGCGCGCAACGGCCGCTACGCCGTGCAATACCAGGGCCGCGGCGGCCAAGGCCAGGCCACGCCAGTGCTGGAGTCCGAAACGCTGTACCTGTGGCTCGAAGGGCGCAGCGAGAAGGCGCCAGCGCCGGTGGCACCCCAGCCCGCGGCAGCCGGCATCAGCTACACCGGCAACTGCTCGGCTTCCCGGCAGACAGCATTGCAAATCGCGGTGACCAATGCCACGAACTACGCTGCCAACGCATCAAGTTACCTGAATTCGTTAAATGCGGCGTCGCTGCGCTACACAACTTGGTTCGGCACCTATTCAAGCGGCGGCCGGAACACGGCGTTGGCTCACTTCCAGGCCGTGCACAGCGCATTTGCCACTCAGGCCCTGGTGCTCGACTGCAAGTGCAAGAAACCCAGCGTTTACGCCTATGTGTATGCCAACGAGCCCTACAAGATTTACCTGTGCGGCGCGTTCTGGAACGCGCCGGCCATCGGCACCGACTCCAAGGCCGGCACCTTGATCCATGAAATGACCCACTTCAACGTGGTGGCCAGCACCAACGACTACGCCTATGGCCAGACCAACGCCAAGGCGCTGGCGATCAGCAGCCCGACGCAGGCGCTGGACAACGCCGACAACCACGAATACTTTGCCGAGAACACACCTTTCCAGCAGTGAGCGCGTGCGCCGTGCGCTGTGTGCCCTGGCCGGGTTGGGGATGGCCCTGAGCGCGGCGGCG
>JANMYI010000031.1:0-13327 GCA_031381955.1 Burkholderiales bacterium | reverse complement strand
GCTGAACCAAAGCCCAGCGCGCCCGCGTCAGGTCAAGGCTTCACGCCCCTGGCGATGACGATCTGCTCCATGTCGGCGTACTGCACCAGGAAGCGCCGGTTGGTGTAGGCCAGATCGACCAGGCCCGAACCCGGGTTCTGCGTGGCAGCGCTTTGAATGATGCGCGGCCGCGACGGCGTGTAGTACACGTTCAGGTTGTCGGTGGACTTCTTCTTCGCCGTGGGTGAACCGCCGTCGATGAGGATGGCGCGATCGATGCCGGCGTCGGACGTGTAGACGTTGAACGTGTCGGCACCGTCCAGCCCGTTGATGCGCAGCGTTTCGAAATTGCTGTAGTTGCGCAGCGTCAGCAAGGGTGTATTGCCCGTTGCCGGCAGCAGCTTCAGGAACGGGTCGCCATCGGTGCCCAGCGCGGCCATGTTGATGCTGAACACATCCACCGCATTGGTGCCGCTGAAGGCCAGGGTGTCGGTCTCGGTCGAGCCCGGTACGTTGCCCACGGCTTCGAGCGTTTGCACGTTGCTGAAGTCCACCAGCGTCACGCCCGGCACGCTGAGCTGCCCGCCCCCGGGCACGCCCGACGATGCAAACGTGATCGCTTCGCTGGTGCCCAGCACACCGTTGTAGGTGATGCTGTTCGCACCGCCCTTGGCATCCAGGCTGGTGCGTTCCACGCCGCTGCCGTTGACGGTCTTGGTGCCCAGGATCACGGTCTGGCCGGTGATCACGAAGGCATCGTTGCTCGCCCCGCCCACCAGCACCATGCGGTCGCCAGCGGCCGAGGCCTGTGCGCCGCCGTTGAAGTTGATCACCGCAAACGGGCTCAAGGCCATCTCCGGCACCAGCGTGAAGACATCGTCGCCGGCCAGGCCTTCGAGCGTGAGCGTCTCGATGTTCAACGCCCCCACCTTCAAACGCGTGTTCAAACCCACAAGCGCCGCGGCGTCCACGCTCAAGCTGTCGTTCAAGGCCGTGCCGTTCAGCACCAGCGTGTCGGCACCGCCCAGCCCATCGGCGCGCACCAGGGCCAACGCACCCAGGTTCTGGTAACTGATCGCCAACAGCGCGTTCACAGCCAGCGTTCCGGCCTGGTCTGTGGCGCCCGGGCTGTGCACGATCACATCCGCGCCAATGCCGCCCAGCACGGTAAGGGTGTCTCCGTCGTTCTGGCCGTCGTAGACCAGCGTCTCGATCTGCGAGATCACCACCGGCGAACTCAACGAAGTCAGATCCAACACACCGCCGTCCGCCGCATTCGGCGTGTAGACCGCGGTCTCGGCGCCTGCGCCGGGTGTTGACACCACCAGCCGGTCGCCCACGGCGGTGGGCTCACCGCCGTTGATGGCCACGTCCACATCCCACACCGCGCCGTTGGGTGCCGGTGTGGTGAGCGCGACTTCATCGCTGCCCGCCAGCGCATTCACGGTCAAGCTGGTCACGTTGATGAACAGCAACTCCGGCCCGCTGTTGACCGAGACGGTGAAGTCCTGTACGCCGTTGGCCGCACCGTGGGTGCTTGCATCGCGCGCGATGACGGTGATGCTGTCGGGCCCGTTGGTGCCGTTGATCACCGCCGGGCCGGTGCCGTTGATGGCGAAGGATTCGATGTGATCAAAACTCACCGGCGCGTTGGCGCCGACGCCGAAGCTGCCTTCATCGGTCTGCGGCCCGGCGTTGAAGGTGACGGTCTGCGCGCCCGAGTTGATGGCCAGCAGGTCACCGGGCAAGATGCCCACGGGGTCGCCACCGTCGATGAAGAAGGCCACGCTGGCGGCCGGGGTGACGTTGAAGATGTCGCTGCCCGCGCCGCCGTTGACGATGACCGACTCCGCCCCGGTGAGGTTGACCGCGTTGCGCCCGGTGATGACCACCGCGGCGCTGCCCACGGCAAAGGTGTCGGCCAAGGCCGAGCCGTTGACCGTGGCCGTGTCGTTGCCTGCGCCCAGGTTGGCGGTGATGGCCCCGTTGTTGCTGAAGCTGATGCTGGGCACCACGCCGCTTGCAACGAGCGTGCCGCTGTTGGCCGCGCCACTGGCGCCGGGGGTGACGTTCAGGGCATCGTCAGCGCCCGTGGTGGTGAAGGCCAGGGTGCCGATGGCGCCACCCAGGGCCAGGGCTTCGATGCCGCTGTAGTTCACGCCTACCGCACCGCCTGCGCCCGTGGCGCCGGTGATGCTGGCGGTGGCGGTGTTCACGCTCACCGCAGCACCCGTGCTGGTAAGGCTCAATGAGTCGCCCACGCCAGGGTCGCCGCCGTTGATGGTGATGGTGGTCAGCGCGGTGGGGGTGGCGGCGTTGTTGATGCCGATCGCATCACTGCCGGCCAAGGCATTGATCACCAGCGCCACCTTGTTGCTGAACTCGATGGTCTCGTAAGCGTCGATGCTGACCTTGCCATTGGTGACCAGGCCGCCTTGGGTGAAGTTGATGGCGTTGTCGCCGCCCGTGGCGTTGACGGTCAACAGGGCCGCAGGCACCAGGTCGAGCACCGGTTCCAGATTGTCAAAGTTAACGGTTTGCGTCCCGGCCGTGCCAGCGCCCACGATCACGCTCAGGCCCTGGCCCAGGCCGGGGCCCACGCTGTAGGTGTCGCTGGTACGCTGCGCGCCGCCGGTTTGCAGCAGTTGCAGCGCATCGGAGCCGGCGCCGCCGTCGTAGCGGATGCCGTTTTGCACCGTGATCAGGCCGTTCGTGCTGTCCACGATCAGCGTGTCCTTGCCGCCCAGGCTGTCTACATTGATCTGCTGGATCGTCGAGAGCTGGAACTGGAAGAAGTCGGTGTTGATGGACACATCCAGCAGCGAGGGGTTGGCCGCATTGCGAATCAGGCGGATCGTGTCGTCCTGGCCCGAGAAGTCATCATCGCCGTAGATCTGCAGCACGCCCAGCAACGTCAACGTGTCGCGCGCGTCTTCGACCACCCAGGCACCGCGGCCAAAAGTACCTGCCACCACGATGTCGTCGCCGTAGTCGTAGTCGAGATCGAAGACCACTGCATTGGGCAGGTGCTGGCCGAATTCGCTCCACACGCCCGGGCTGCTGGTGACCATGCGGAACACCCCACCCTGCGCGCCGACCAGCACGGTGTCAACAGCGCCAGCCTCGGCGTATTCGATGGTCTGGATGTTGCTGTTGACAAGGTTGCCGGTTCGGTTAGTCCAGTTCGCACCCGCGTCGGTGCTTTCCCAGACGCCGCTGGCGCTGGCGACGAAGATGTGCTGCCAATCGTTCGGGTCGAGCGCGAGATCGCTGACGCCGCCGCCCGGGAAGGCGGTGGTGGTCGCGGTCAAGGTGCCGCCTGCTGTGCTGCGCACGAACACCCCGCCGCCCGTGCCGGCATACAGCACGTCGGCATTGGCCACGCCGCCGCGCATGCCGCCGAAGGCCAGTGCATTGGCGGTACCGAAGCCTGCGCCCACTGGCACAGCCGTCCAGGTCACGTCAGCGTTGCTGTTCACCACATCGGGCATGGTGCCGATGTACACCGGGCTGGTGCCCCCGCCGCCCACGGCGATCGACTTGGATGTGTTCGCCGCGGGCGCCAGCACATTGAGTTCGTAGTGGGGCACGAAGGTGCCCGTGAAGTTGGCCAGGCCGCCACCGGGCAGGATGCTGACGTTCTGCACAATGTTGGTGGCCGAGTCGGCCACCACGCGGTTGAAGCTGCCGAGGTTTTGCGTGCTCACATAGCGGATCGATTGCGCCGCGCCGCCCAGGCTCACGCTGTCAACCTGCACGTCGCCGCCGTCGCCGCCCTGGAAGTGATCCCATACCTTGCTGCCGGTTGCCGTTTGCACCTCGCTGCCGTTGTCCTGCGAGCCGCCGACGATGACGTCGAAGCGGCCGTCCCAGGCGATGTTGTGGAACTCGACGTCGCCCAGGCCGGTGCCGCCACCGCCTATGTACGACTGCCAGGCGTTGGCCGCAGAGTTCAGCGGGTTGCGGATGAAGTAGATGCCGCCATCGTTGGTTTCGATCAGCGTGTCATTGCTCTGGAAGACCAGGTCGCGCGCATCAGCATGCGGGTTCGTTCCGCCCAAGGCGCCGGCGTTGTCGATCACGTCCCAGCTGCCAGCGCCGGCCGGGTTATAGCGGAAGATGTCATCGCCGCCGCCATAGGTGGCGATGTAGGCCACCTGGTCGTTGGTGGGGTCGATGACGATCGTGTTGCCGGCACGCACCGTCACGTCGCGGGCGAACAGCGCGGGTGGATCGGCCAGGGGTGCCCAGTTGGCGCCGCTGTCGGTGGAGCGGAAGGCGCCCGGGTTGCTGGTCGTGTTGTCCGACAACAGAGCAAACAGCACCGTGGTGCTGGCGGAATTGCGCGCTGCGACTTGCACATTGCCCGCGTTGCCGATGTTCGTGATGCCGGTGTTAACGGCCGCCCAGGTGATGACGCCGGTGCCGGCGTTGAAGTCGCCACGGAACACGCCCTGGCTGGGAATGCCGGCGTAGAAACGCTGGGCGTTGTTGGGGTCGACGACCAACTGTGAGATGTCACCGGCGGGCAGGCCGTTGGCGCTGCTGAGCAGGTTGAAGGTCTGGCCGTTGTCGTTGCTGCGGAACAAGCCGCCGCCGCCTACCGTGCCAACCAGCACCAAGCCCTGCACGCCCGCGCCCGGGTCGAGGTCAATGGCCGTGGGCAGCACCGCCTTGATCTGGCTCTCGCCAGCAGGGCTGACCGCGAAGTTGTTCCAGGTTGCGCCGCCATCGGTGGTGCGCAAGATGCCGATCGCCGGCCCGCCCGACTGGCTCAGGCTGCTGAACGAGCCGGTGCCGGCGAACAGCGTATTGCCCGAGGCGTCAAGCGGGCTGAACGAAATGTCGCCCATCGCCAGCGATGGCATCTGGTCAGTCAGCGGCGTCCAGGTGGTGGCGTCAGGGTTGGTCGGGTCGGCATTGTTCGTGCGCCAGATGCCACCATTCACGGTGCCGACGTAGATCTGCGCACTGTTGGCCGGGTTGACCGCCACGCTTTCGACCGCGCCGGTGGCGAAATCGCCCGGCGGCACGCTCACTTGGGCGCCAGTCATCGGCGCGGCGCCGTTGTCAATCCAGTCCGGGATGCCGATCAACCCGGCCGACAACAGCAAGCGCGGCTCCAACGGCTCGAACACCATGCTGGGTTGACGCCGCCCGCGGCGCTGGGTGGTGCGCTGCAAACATGGGGTGGGGTCAACGTGGCGGCCAAACAAACGGGCAATCAGCGTGTTCAACATGATGGGTCTCATGAACGCCCAGGCGCGCGGTGCAGCGAAAGGCGTTCATCCTTTCTTCGTAGGTTCGTTGACAGAGGTCGGCAGCCTAGGCGCCGACAACTTAGAGCTGCCTTAGAGATCGCACCAAGCTAGGGGCGCGCGCGCCTGCAAGCTAGGGGTTTGGCCGGCAGGCTTGCGGGCCGTGCCCTCAGCGCGCACGCAGCGCGCGAGGGCTCACTGGGGTACCTTCAAGCTTAGCATTCAGGGATTATCCCATCGGGCGGCCGGGCGGGCTCACGCCACCGCGGCCCAAGCTGCGCGCCAGCGCCTGCGTGGCGGGCGAAGGCGGCAGGCCCAGCACCTCGCGCAGCAGCTCACGGCAGCGCTGGTAGGCCGCCATGGCATCAGCCAGTTGGTGCGCCTGCTGGTGGCACTGCATGAGCCGGTAGTGCAGCGCCTCGCACAGCGGGTCGGCCTGCACGGCGCGCGAATACCACTGCGTGGCGCCCGCCCACTGGCCGGCATCTTCCAGGCCCTGGCCGGCACGCAGCAGCAGCCGCGTCAGGCCTTGGTGCAAGCGTTCGCGGTAGGGCAGCAGCCAGGGGTGGCTGTCTTCGCGCTGCAAGAAGTGGCCTTGATAGAGCTGCAAGGCAGCGGCCGCCGTGGGCGGCTGGGGTGCATGGTCGTATTGACTGCTCAGCCGCTCAAATTCCCAGGCGTCGACCCAGCATTGCTGGTCATTCAGGCTGAGCTTGGCATCGCACACGAGCACCGTTTCACGCCCGCCCAACAGGGCGCGCAGCCGGTGCACGGTGTTGTCCATCAGGTTGTGCGGGTCCTCGCTGGCTTGTTGAGGCCACACCGCCAGAGCCAGTTGCTCGGCGCACACACCGCGCCCGCCCAGCGCGATCAAGGCTTGCAGCAGTTCCAGCGGTTTGCGCGGCGCCTTCCGCGCAAAACTCAACGGCTGCCCGCCCTTCACCACGGCAAAGCGCCCCATGGTGAACACCGCGACTGGCTTACTCAAATCGTTCATGACAGCACCGTTTCGGCCCGGCTAACGCCATGGCTTAAGCGACCAGCTTGCACCGCAGGCGCGGCCATGTCTAGTGCGACACTGGGGGGAACAGGAGACCCCCCGACGTGCCAAAACGCCCCATCACCGTTGAAGACCTGTGGCGCCTCACCCGCCTGGGCATGCCTTCACTCAGCCCGGATGGTGCCCAGGCCGTGTGCAGCGCCAGCAGCTTTGTCATGGCCGAGAACACATCGCGCAGCAGCTTGTGGCTGCTGTCCACGCTGGGCGGCGCGGCGCGCGAGCTCACCCATTGCGGCGACAAAGACGGCCAGCCGCGCTTCAGCCCGCGCAGTGACGCGGTGGCCTTCACCGCCAAACGCGAACAGCAAGGCAGCAAGGACGATGCCGCCCAGCTCTACCTCATCGCGCCCGATGGCGGCGAAGCGCGCCGCGTGGGCCAGGTGCCCAGCGGCGTGGGCAGTATTCGCTGGTTCCCTGATGGCCGGCGCATCGCTTTCATCTCCTGGGTCTGGCCCGAGCTGAAGGGCAACGCCGCGCAGGGCAAGGCGCACAAGGCGTTCAAAGCCCGCAAGGAAAGCGGCTACGCCACCAGCGAAGCGCAATACCGGCATTGGGATCACAGCCTGCCCAT
The DNA here is from genome assembly GCA_031381955.1 of Burkholderiales bacterium. GTDB lineage: Bacteria > Pseudomonadota > Gammaproteobacteria > Burkholderiales > Burkholderiaceae_C > Rubrivivax. Next base: position 6,459 of record JANMYI010000031.1, on the reverse strand, counting down.
GGGCCGCGTGCCGCATTTGTTCATCATGCAACTGGCCAGCGGCAAGCACCGCGATCTGTTCGAAGCCAGCGGCTACGAGCTCACCCGTGCCGACCCCGACGCGAACTGCTTTGACATCGCGCCCGACGGCCAACGCATCGTCTTCGCCTTCGACCCGGCGGCGCAAAAGCGCAGCGATGGCCGCTACGCGCTGGGTGAGCTGAACCTGAAGACGGGCAAGGTTGATGTGCTGGTGCAAGACGCGCAATGGGACTGCCGCGCCCCGTGCTACAGCGCCGACGGGCAACGCATCGCCTTCATCGCCAGCCACCAGGGCTTGAAGCACACCATGCCCTCGCAACTGTGCCTGTGGCAACGCGGGCAGCGCGGCTTCGAGGTGGAGAGCGCCGAGTGGGACCATGACGTCAACGCCCCGCTGCACTGGGAAGACGATGGCCAGGCGCTGCTGTTCAGCGCCGAGCAGCATGGCCGCACCCACCTGTGGCGCTTTGACCTGGCCGACAAGCGCGCTGAAGTGGTGGTGCGCGGCGGCAACGTGACGGGCTTCGACAAGGCGGCCGGCACGCTGGTCACGCTGGCCGACGCGGCCGACCACCCGGCGCGCATCCACGCCCAGTTGCCCGGGCGCGCGGCCTTGCGCATCGAAGCGTTCAATGACGCTGTCCTGCGCAATGTGGCGTTAGGCCGGGTGGAAGAGCGCTGGTTCAAGGGCGCGCAGGGCGACAAGGTGCAGATGTGGCTGTTTTATCCGCCCGGGTTTGATGACAAGAAGAACGCGAAGAAGACGTATCCGCTGCTGCAAAACATCCACGGCGGCCCGCACACCGGGCCCGGCGACGGCTGGCACTACCGCTGGAACAACCCGGCCTTCGCGGCCGCCGGCTACGTGGTGGCCTGTGTGAACTACCACGGCTCATCGGGCTTTGGCTATGCCTTCCTGGACAGCATCACCCACCGTTGGGGCGAGCTTGAACTGCAAGACGTTGAAGCCGCCACCACCGCTTTGCTCAAGGAGCCCTGGGCCGACGCCAGGCGCGTCTTCGCCGCCGGCGGCAGCTACGGCGGCTACATGGTGGCGTGGATGAACGGCCACCTGAAAACCGGCCGCTACCAGGCCTATGTGTGCCACGCCGGCTGCTTCGACTGGACGGCCATGTTCGCCGACGATGCCTGCGAATGGCATGCCAAGGAACTGGGCGCCTGGTACTGGGACGACCTGGCCAAGGTGCAGGCGCAAAGCCCGCACGCCCATGCCGCGAACATGAACACGCCCACGCTGGTGGTGCACGGCGCGCTCGACTACCGCGTGCCCGACACGCAGGGCCTGGCCTACTACAACACGCTCAAGGCACGCGGCGTGGATTCGCGGCTGCTGTGGTTTGGCGATGAGAACCATTGGGTCTTGAAGCCGCGCAACAGCCAGCAGTGGTACGGCGAGTTCCTGGCCTGGCTCAAACGGCACGACCCGCTTGGGGGCCAGCGCCGCGCCACATCCAACAAGACAGGGAGCCCAGCCTATGCAGCCACCCAGCGTTGAGCCGGTGCCCGTGCTGCCGCCCAGCACGGGAGACGCCGCGCCGGTGGCACGCACATTAACGGTTGAATTCACCGGCTCTGGCAGCGAGTACTTTCGCATCTGGGCGGTGAACCTGCTGTTGATGATCGTCACGCTGGGCATCTACTACCCCTTCGCCAAGCTGCGCCGCATGCGCTACTTCCATGGCAACACGCTGGTGGGCGGGCAGCCGCTGGCTTTTCACGGCCTGCCTTGGGCCATGCTGCGCGGCTATGCGCTGGTGCTGGCGCTGTTCGTGGTTTACGGCGTGGCGGGCAAGGTTTCGCCCTGGTCGGGCATGCTGGCCCTGGCCTTGATCGCGGCGGTGTGGCCGGCGCTGCACCGCGCGGCCATGCAGTTCAGGCTGGCCAACACCAGTTGGCGTGGCATCCGCCTGCGCTTCGTGGGTGAGATGCAAGACGCCTACAACGCCTTTGCGCCCAGCTTGCTGTTGATGGGGGCGGTGCTGGCCGGCGGCCTGTTCACGGCCGAAGACGGCGCCTCGCTGGCGCCCATCTGGTTCAACATCATCCTGGGCCTGGCCTTGCTGGTGGGCTCCGTGCTCTCACCTTACGGCTTGTGGCTGATCAAACGCTACCAGCACGGGCACTTTCAATTCGCCAACCAGCGCAGCCGGTTCACGCCCACCGCGGGTTCGTTTTATCGCTTGTCGTTCCACGCTTCGGCCGTGGCCATGGCGTGCTTCCTTGCCTTGGGCATTGTGTTCGCCGTGGTGGGCGGCGCCAGCCTGAGCGGCACGCGGCCAAGCTTCAGCGCCATGTTCTGGCTGTTTGCGTTGATGCTGCCCTTTTTGGTGGCCGTGGGCGTCATTGCTCACACCTACTACGTGGCGCGCATGCAAGACCTGGTGTGGAACGGCACGCGCAGCACGGCCATCGCCTTTCGCAGCGAGTTAAGGTTTCGCTCTCTGCTCGGTTTGAACCTGCTGAACTGGCTGCTCATCCTCATCACCCTGGGCCTGTACTGGCCCTTTGCGGCGGTGGCCACGGCCAAGTTGCGCTTGCAAGCGGTGAGCTTGATCGTCAGCCCTGAGTTTGATCACATCAGCGCCGGCCCAGGTGATGCCGTGAGCGACGCCGCGGGCGATGCCGCAGGCGACCTCTTCGGCATTGACTTCGGCTTGTGACTCATTCGTTGCCGGCCACGTACTTCGACGGCCGCAGCCCGCAGCCGCAGCCGGTGTTGCTGCGGCTGCAAGAAGGCGTGCTGTGGATCGAAGGTGAGCAGGCTACACGCCAGGTGCCAACGCATGAGATCACTTGGCCCGAACGCCAGCGCCACGGCCTGCGCGTGGCGCAACTGAACAGCGGCGGCAGCGTGCAATGCGAAGACGCCACCGCCTGGGACGCCTGGGCCAAGGCGGCGGGCCGGTTTGAAAGCCCGGTGGTGCAAGCCCAGCAAAGCTGGCGCGGCGCGTTGCTGGCCTGCGTGCTGCTCATCGTCTTGGCTGCTGCCGGCACCCTGTGGGGCGTGCCGCTGGCGGCGCGTGCCGCGGTGGCGCTGGTGCCCAGCAGCGCTGAAGCGACGTTGGGCGACGCCGTGTACAGCTCGATCAAATCCGAATGGCTCAAGCCCAGCAAGCTGCCCGCCGCGCGGCAGCAGGCGTTGCGCGAATCGTTCACCCAGGCCCTGGCCCGCGCCGCGACGCCGGATGAGCCCGCACCGTTGATCACCCTGCACTTCCATGCCGCGCCGGGCATGGGCCCGAATGCATTGGCGCTGCCCGGCGGCACCATCGTGCTCACCGACGAGCTGGTGGCGCTGGCCCAAGGGCGTGACGACATGTTGATCGGTGTGCTGGCGCATGAAGCCGGCCACGTGCAAGCACGCCACGGCCTGCGCATGGTGGTGCAAGCCACGCTCATCGGCGCCGTCACCAGCCTGGCCTGGGGCGACTTCAGCACGCTTGTGGCCGCCGCCCCGGCGGTGCTGGGCCAGTTGGCCTATTCGCGCGACTTCGAGCGCGAAGCCGACGCCCACGCCCTGCGCGTGCTGCGCGCCAACCGGCTGGATGGCAGCGCCATGGTGGAATTTTTTGATCGCCTCGAGGCCTGGCAGCGCAGCAAAGGCGGAACCGACGCCCCGGCCATGCTGTCGTCGCACCCGTTGAGCGACGAGCGCCGCGCGTTCTTCGCTGGCAAGACGGCGATCTCTAACCCATGACTTCAGCCGCTGTCTTGTTGCGCGAGGTGCGCGCTTGCACCCTGTGCGCGGTGCATCTGCCGCTGGGCCCGCGGCCGGTGTTGCAGTTGCACCCGCGCGCGCGCATCCTCATCGCCGCGCAGGCGCCGGGCAAGCGGGTGCATGACACCGGCATCCCGTTCAACGACCCCAGCGGCGAGCGCCTGCGCGCCTGGTTGGGTGTGACGCGAGAGACCTTCTACGACCCGCAGCAGATCGCCCTGCTACCGATGGGTTTTTGTTTCCCGGGCACGGGCACGTCGGGCGACCTGCCGCCGCGGCCCGAATGCGCCCCGGCCTGGCGCGCACCCCTGCTCGGGCTGTTGCAGCAGGTACAGCTCACACTGGTGATCGGCCAATACGCCATGGCTTACCACCTGCCGCAGCAGCGCGGCAACCTGACCCATACCGTGGCCGCCTGGCGCGAACTCGGCCCCACGCTCATCCCCCTGCCCCACCCCAGCCCGCGCAACAACCGTTGGCTCGCGCGCAACCCGTGGTTCGAGCAAGAGCTGTTACCCGTGCTGCGCGAGCGGGTCGCTGCGGCCTTGACCTGATCAACCCAGGCCAGCGCGCTATCCTTCGCCCATGCTGATCGACTTTTTCTACACCCTGCGCGCGGCCAAGCTCAAGGTCTCGGTCAAGGAATACCTCACCTTGCTTGAGGCGCTGAAGGCCGGCGTCATCAGCGAATCCGTGGACGATTTCTACTACCTCGCGCGCATCACGCTGGTCAAGGACGAAGCCCAGTTCGACAAGTTCGACCGCGCCTTCGCCGCCTACTTCAAGGGCGTAGAACTGCTCACCGACTTCACGCAAGACATTCCGCTGGAATGGCTGCGCAAGGTGCTGGAGCTTGAACTCAGCGCCGAAGACAAGGCCAAGATCGAGAAGATGGGCTGGGACGAGCTGATGGCCACGCTGAAGAAGCGGCTCGAAGAGCAGAAAGAACGCCACCAGGGCGGCAGCAAGATGATCGGCACCGGCGGCACCAGCCCGTTCGGCGCTTACGGTGTGAACCCGCAGGGCATTCGCATCGGCCAAGACAAGGGCCGCAACAAGAGCGCGGTGAAGGTGTGGGATCAGCGCGCGTACAAAGACTACGACGACAACCTGGAACTGGGCACGCGCAACATCAAGGTGGCGCTGCGCCGGCTGCGCCGCTTTGCGCGCGAAGGCAACGAGCTTGAGCTGGACCTGGACGACACCATCCACTGCACCGCGGCCAACGCCGGCATGCTCGACATCAAGATGGTGCCCGAGCGCCACAACAAGGTGAAGGTGCTGCTGCTGATGGACGTGGGCGGCACCATGGATGAACACATCCACCGCGTGGAGGAACTTTTTTCCGCCACCAAGACCGAATTCAAGCACCTGGAGTTCTATTACTTCCACAACTGCGTGTACGACTTCATGTGGAAGAACAACCGGCGCCGCTTCAGCGAGAAGTTTTCAACTTGGGACGTGATCCGCAAGTACAACAAAGACTACAAGCTGATCTTCGTTGGCGACGCCACCATGAGCCCTTATGAAATCCTGCAACCCGGCGGCAGCGTCGAATACAACAACGAAGAACCGGGCGCCGAGTGGCTTCAACGGTTAACCCACGCCTTCCCCAAGTACGCCTGGATCAACCCCGAGCCGCAAGGGGTGTGGCAGTACCGGCAAAGCATCGCCGTCATCCAGCAAATGATGAACCAGCGCATGTTCCCGCTTTCGCTGGCCGGGCTGGAAGGGGCGATGCGCTTGCTCAGCAAATGAGGCCTGCGCGCGCCGGCGCACCGGCGCTGGTGTGGGTGCTGGTGTGGGCCCTGGTGTTGAGCGTGATGCAAGGGCTGGCGGGCTGTGCGGCGCTGTCTTGGAACTTCAAGCCTGAAGCACCTGCCGCTGCTGTGAGTGCGCCAGCGTCGGCCCCGGCCGCGGCCAGCACCCCCGGCACCACAGAAAGCGCCAGCGCGCCGATGGTTGACATCAACGCCCCGCCCGCCCTGGCTGTGCTGCTGCGCCGCCACCTCGACCTGGTGCGCCTGGGCACCCTGGCTGCATCGAACCGTGAGGCCGAGCCGGTGAGCCGGGTCGAATGGGCGCGCCTGATTGCCGCCACGCCCGAACAGGCCCGTGCGCTGCTGCAGACCGAGGGCTACTTCGACGCCCAGGCTGATGTCACCACCCTGGGCGAGCAGCCCCTGCACTTGCGCGTGAACCTGCGCCCCGGGCCGCTCACACGCGTGTCCGCGTTCAAGCTCGAATTCGATGGCGAGCTCAAACAGCTTCTTGCAGCCGACAACGCCGGCGCCCTGGCGCTGCGCGCGCAGCTCGACCAGGAATGGCCGCTCAAACCTGGCGCGCCGTTTCGCAACCCGGCCTGGGCTGACGCCAAGGCTGCGGCGGTGGCACGCATCCGCGCCGCGGGCTATGCCACGGCGACCTGGCAAGACACGACGGCAGAGGTTGACGCGCCCACGCAAGCCGCCCGGCTGCGCCTGGTGGTGGCCAGCGGCCCGCTGTTTCGCAGCGGCGAGCTGCTCATCACCGGGCTGAAGCATCACGACGCCGACATGGTGCGCAGCCTGGCCGGTTTTGCACCCGGCACGGCGGTGACGGAAACCTTGCTGCTCGACTACCAGGAGCGCCTGCAACGCAGCGGCTTGTTCGACCAGGTGAGCGTCAGCCTGGAGCCCGACCCCCAGGCCGCGGCGGCC
>JANMYI010000784.1:0-8622 GCA_031381955.1 Burkholderiales bacterium | reverse complement strand
CCCTTGGGCAAGAACAGCAGCACCACCACAAACAGCAACAGGCTCACCAGCGGGCGCAGCGCCGGGCCCAGCAACAGGCCGCCCAGGCCTTCGGCCACGCCAATGATCAAGCCGCCAATCAGGGCACCGGCAAAGTTGCCCATGGTGCCAAGCACCACAATCACAAACGCCGGCAAGATGAAGTAATCGGTGCCAAAGGTGGGGTTGGCAAAGAAAGCCGGCGCGATCAGCGCCCCGGCCAGCGCGGCCAGCCCGGTGCCCACCCCAAATGTCACGAGATTGATGCGCGCCACATCAATGCCCATCAGCCGGGCGGCCTGCGGGTTTTGTGACGCGGCGCGCATGGCCATGCCGATGCGCGTGTGCTTCAAGAACCACCACGCGGCGCCGGCAATGGCCGCGGCCATGGCAAAGGAAATGAGCCGCACATAGGTGAGCCGGATGTCGCCTAATTGCAGCGCTTCACCGCTCCAGGCCAGCTTGAGCACCTGGTTGTTCGGCCCCCAGATCCATTGCATGGCGCCAATCATCATGGTTGACAGGCCAATGGTGATGAGCATCTGGTTGATTTGCGGGTGCTGCAGCGCCGGACGTATCAGCAAGCCCTGCAAGCAAGCGCCCAACACAGCCACCAGCGCAAAGATGAAGGCCGCCATGACATAGGGCGATGCGCCCATGTTGAAGGCGGTGATGGCCAGGTACATGCCCAGCGTGAGGAATTCGGCGTGGGCGAAGTTCACCACCTTCATGACGCCATAGATGAGCGTCAGCCCGCAGGCCACCAGCGCATAGATGCCGCCTTGCAAAAGGCCCAGCAACACCGCCTGCAGCAGGACTTCAATGGTCATGGGTTGGCCTCGAGGCGCACGGAGAGGCGGGCCGCCAGCACGCGCCGGCGGCAAGCCAAAACATCAGGCTGAACAGGCAAAGCCTCAGCGCACAACAGGCCATACGGCCTTGCTGGTTTGGTACGCCGTGGGCCAGATGACACGCGACTGCCCGCCGTTGACCTGCGCGGCCACGAGGGTGGTGCGCGGCATGAAGCCGGTGGCGTCGAACTTCACTCGTTCGTACATGAAAGCCTGTGGGCCCATCACCAAGTCAAGCCCGGCCAGCGCGTCGCGAATGGCGGTGCCGTCGGCCGAGGCGGCCTTTTCAATGGCCGCACGCAGGATGTGCACACCCGCGTAGGTGGTGTTGCTGTTGCCCAGCATGTCTTTGTCGCCCGAACGCTTCTTGAAGCGGTCGTTCGTTTCCTTGGCGCCGGGTAATTTGATGTCGGGGAACCAGTCGTTCACCACGATCACGCCTTCGCCCTGCTTGCCCAGGTTGGCCCAGGTGGTGGGGTTGGTGTAGCCGCCGCCCAGGCCAATCCAGCCCATCTTTGGCCAGTACTTGAGTTCACCCATTTGCTTGAACAGCAGGGTGATGGACGAGGGCTCGCCCGAGGCAAACACGACATCGGGGTTGTCGCGTTTGAGCGCAAGAATCACGTCTTCAAAGGTGGTGGGGTTGGTGGGGAAGATGTTGTCCTTCAAGATGTTGATCTTGAAGTTGCCCATGTGTTTGTTGAACTCGCGCGACACCACATTGCCGAAGAAATTGTTCTCGCGCACCAAGGCACATGTTTTGGCCTGGCCACCGCTGAGCTGGGTGACCAGTTCGCCGGAATTGATGGCAAATTGCGAGAAGTGCGGCACCGTCTTGAACACGTACTTGAGGCCGCGCGAGGTGATTTCATCGGCCAGTGCATTGGGCACCAGATAGGGCACCTTGTTGCGCTCGGCGATCACCGTGCTGGAAATGGTGGCGCCCGACGAATAGGCGCCCACGATGGCCGAAACCTTGTCGCGCGAAATCAGGCGGTTGGTTTCGGTGTTGGCCTCGTCAACGTTGGTGGAATTGCCAAACACGCCCACCATCTTGGCGCCCTTGAGGCTCTTGATGCCGCCGCTGGCATTGATTTCTTCGATGGCCATTTCAACCGCCATCTTGATGAGCTGGCCCGACTCTGCGAACGAACCCGTCAGCGGCAGCAAGAAGCCCACTTTCACCTCGTTGGCCTGCGCAAAAGCCGGCAACACAGCGCCCGCCGACAGCGCGCCCGCCAGCGCCCCCGCACCAACCACAAATTCGCGACGAGAAACCTGTGAGTCGAGCGTGCTCATGAAATCTCCGAAGGGTTGGCAACTCGGAGCGTTGCACGTTTAAAACGTGCACGCGGCGCGGTAGCAATGAATGAGGGGTATGCCGCAGTGAATCGTATCGAGCGAAGCACACCTCTCAAGAGAGTTAACCCCAGCGCGGTGCAACTGCGGCGCAAGCAGTGCCTGCCGCAAGGCCGTTACCTCGGCGCCGCCCTGTTGAATTTGTCCGTCAGGCCAGGGCTGGTTTTTCTTAGGCCAAGGGAACCAAGGGGGAGCTTGAAGTCAATGACACCAAACGTTAGCCCTCCGCCGCCACCAGCCGGCGCAACTCCGCCTTGGCCACCTTCTCCAACAGCGAGCGCGGCAGCGTATCCACCAGGCGAACTTCAGCCGGCCATTTGAAGTCAGCCAACTGCGCGCGGCAAGCTGCGCTGGCCTTTTCAGCCAGCGCGGCACGCTGCTCGACGGGCAAGCCTGCCACGGGCAGCACAAAGGCCACCGGCACTTCATCCAGCATGCGGTGCGCGCGCGCCACCACGGCGCATTCATGCACGCCGGGTACGGCCAGGATCACGCGTTCGATCTCCGAGGCGGCCACGTTTTCGCCGCCCACCTTGAGCATGTCCTTGCTGCGGTCGCCAAATTGAATGGAGCCTTCCTCCAGCAGCAGTACGCGGTCCCCGGTGCGAAACCAGCCTTCGTCGTCAAAGCTCTGCGCCGTGGCTTGGGCATTGCCCAGGTATTCCTGGAACAGGCTCAAGCCGCGCAGGCCCTGAATCATCAAGTGCCCCGCGCCGCCGGGCTGCACCGCGCGCGCTTGCCGTACCGGCACGTTGTCGTCTTCAACGATGGCGATGCGGTATTCGCTGGCCGGGCGGCCGATGCTCAGGCTCGGGCTGGGCAGGTGCACGCTGCTGACGATGCCGTGGGTGATGGTTTCCGTCATGCCCCACCAGCCCATGGTGCCCACGCGAAAGTGCGCGTCGCTGGGTGGTGCGCACACGGCCGAGCCCCAGCGGCGGTAATGATGCTGCGTGGGCACCTCATGCGCCATCAAGGCCTTGCTGCAAAACGGGATCAGCGAGGTCCAGGTGGCGCGATGTTTGAGTGACACCGGCCAGAACCGGCTGGCTGAAAAGCGCGGCAGCACCACGGCCGTGGCGCCGGCCCATAGGCAGGCCAGCACTGAATAGGCCTGGGCGTTGGTGTGGAACAGCGGCAGGTAAACCAGGTGAACATCGTCTGCGCGCAGGTCTTCATGCACCGCGTTCACGCTGGCGCCCCACAGGGCGTTGGCATGCGTCCACAAAACAGCCTTGGGCCGCGAGGTGGTGCCCGATGTGTACTGCACGCTGCAGGGTGCCAATGGGTCGGGCGCGCGACGCGGCGCGGGTTCGCCACCCAGCGCGGCGAATCGGCCGGCGGCGTCAGGTCTGTGATCAGGCCTGTGGAGTGCACCGTTAGATTCGCTGGCAGCGTCGTGGTCAGAGTCAGTCACCGCCAGCCAGCGCAAGCCCGTGCACTGCCGCGCCACGCGCTGGGCATAGCGCGGCTGGGTGATGCCGGCCACGGCGCCGCAGTGGCTGGCGTAGTAGGCCAGTTCATCATCACTGGCGCGGGTGTTGGTGGTGACGACCACGGCACCGGCCCAGGCGCAGGCGTACCAGGCGAGCAGCGCTTCCGGGCTGTTGTCCAGGTGGATCAGCACGGCCTGGCCCACCGCCACGCCGCGCCGCTGCAAGGCGCCGGCGATGCGCGCCACGCGGTCGGCAAACTCGCCGTACGTGAACGTGAGACCCGGGCCTTCAAACGGCTCCCAGACGATGAACGGGTGGTCGCGCCGCGTGCGTGCGCGCTGCGCCAGCAGCCAGGGCACATCGGCGCCCATGAAGGGTGGCGGTCGGTGGCGCACAGGGCGGGTGTCATCAAGCGTCTGCTGCGGTTTGCGCCAGGCCGACAAGCGCTTCGCGGCGCGCGATGATGGCGTCCATGTGCGGCTCCTCAATTGCGGGCCGCCAGCGTAGCACCGAGCATGAACTTCAACATCACCGCCGCCCACCGCCGCCGCCTGCGCGAAGTCTGGCGCTCGGCCGGCTGGCCGTGCCAGGACATGATCGAACTCGAATTGCTGGCCGCGGGCTTGCTGGAGCGCCGCATGGATGCGCAGGGCCGCGAGACCGTGCGCGTGAGCGATGCCGGCATTCAACTGCTGGCCAACACCTTGCAACGCAACCGCGCCGTGCGCAACAAGCATGAAGATTTGGTGCAGCGTGTGGCACGCGAGATGCAGCGTGCCGGGCGCATCGCGTGGCGCGGCCTGAGCCTGCGCGCGCGCGTGGGCAGGGAGGGCGAAGATGCGCGCTGGGTGGTGGCGATGCCCGACGTCTTTTCCATTCGCCACACGACCGTGGCGGCTTACCTGGAACCCGTGGTGCATGAAGTGAAGGTCAACCGCGCCGACCTGCTTGGCGATGTGCGCAACGCCGCCAAGCGCCAGGCCTATTTGCAGATGTGCGGCCAGTGCTGGTACGTCTTGGCGCCGGGCATAGGTGATGAAACGGATGTGCCCCCCGAGTGCGGCGTGATGCTCGCGTTTCCGGCGTGCTTTGAGGTGCTGCGGCCCGCGCCCCGCCGCGCATCAAGCCTGGCGTTTGGCACCTGGATGGCGCTGGCGCGGGCCACGCCCGTGCTGGACGATGCCGACGCCCAAGCCCAAGGCCTGCTCGGCGCGCCCGATGGCGCCACGGATGACACACCCCCATACCCCACGGCTTGAAGGCGCAGGCGCAAAATCGCCCACGTTGTAAAGGAAGCCGCCATGAAGCTCGCCACCCTCGTTCTGGCCATCAGCTTGAGCCTTGCCGCACCGCTGCTGCTGGCCGCCTCCAGCGGCCCCCAAGTGCAGTGGCTCAACGCCGCGGCCGATACCGACATCGACCAAGCCTTTGCCCAAGGCCGCGCCGAGAACAAGCCGGTGCTGCTGTACTGGGGCGCGGCCTGGTGCCCGCCGTGCAACCAGCTCAAGGCCACGCTGTTCAACCGGCAAGACTTCATCGCGCGTTCCCAGTCGTTCGTGGCGGTGAACATCGATGGCGATTTGCCCGGCGCGCAAAAGCTCGGCGCGCGCTTCAAGGTGCGCGGCTACCCGACCCTGATCCTGGCCACGCCAGAGGGCACCGAACTCACCCGCCTGCCCGGCGAGGTGGACGCCGCGCAGGTGATGCAGGTGCTGCAGATCGGCCTGGCACGCGGCCGCCCGGTGGCCGCGGTGCTGGCCGATGCGCGCGCCGGCAAGCCGCTCAAACCCGATGAATGGAAGCTGCTGGCCTTCTATTCGTGGGACACCGATGAAGCGCAACTGGTGAGCGCAGCGGAACGCCCGGGCCTGCTGGCGCAACTGGCCGCGGCCTGCCCGGCGAGCCAGCCCGATGTGGCTGACCGCTTGCTGCTCAAGGCCCTGGCCGGCAGCGATGATGGCAAGGGCATGAAGGCCGACGCCGGCACCGTTGCCCGGGTGCGCAAGCTGCTGGCCAACCCGGCGGCAGCGCGCACGCACATGGACGTGGTGACCAACTCTGCCAGCGAGATCACCAAGGCCCTGGCTAACGATCCAGGCAAGCCGCGCACACAAGTGGTGGCGGCGTTCGATGCCGCCCTGCGCAAGCTGCAAGCCGATGCCACGCTGTCGCGCGCCGATCGCTTCACCGCCTTGATGGCGCGGGTCGATCTGGCCCGTCTGGAAGCGCCGAAGAACGAGCGCCACCCCAAGCTGCCCACGGCGTTGGTGGCCGAGGTGCGCGAGCACAGCGCGCGCGCCGACCGTGAGATCACCGATGGCTACGAGCGCCAGGCCGTCATCACCGCCGCGGCGCACACACTCGGCCTGGCCGGGCTGTGGAGCGAAAGCGATGCCTTGCTGCAAGCCAACCTGCCCAAGAGCCACTCGCCGTATTACCTGATGAGTCAACTGGGCGGCAATGCGCGCAAGCTCGGCCGCAATGACGATGCCTTGCGCTGGCATGAACAGGCTTTCAACACCAGTGTTGGCCCGGCGACCAGGCTTGAATGGGGCGCCCGGTACATCAGCACCCTGGTGGAGTTGAGCCCGCAAGATGCGGCGCGAATTGAGCGTGCGGCGGGCTCGCTGTTCAGCGAAGCGGCGGCGCAGCCGAATGTGTTCTACGAGCGCAGCGCGCGTTCGCTCAAGCGCGTGGGCACTCAGCTCAAGGCCTGGAACAAGGGGCCGGAGCAGGCCGCGGTGATCAAACGGCTGCAAGCGCAAATGGACGGCGTGTGTGCCAAGCTCGACGCCAAAGACCCGCAGCGCGCCAGCTGTGAGGGCGTGCTCAAGGGCAGTGCCAGCGCGCCGGCCTGACGGGCAGCACGCACGCCTCGGGGCGGGCCTGTCACGCAAGGCCCGCGCTTTGCGCCATGATCGCGGCCATGTCTTGGCCCGGTTTGAATTTGATCTTGCGCTGCGCGGCGGCTTGGTGCCTGGCCTTCACGGGGCCCTGGGCCGCCGCGGTGGACGGTGAATGGACGCACGCCTGGGCCAGCTATGGCGAGCCGCTGTACCCCAAGGGTTTCAGCCACTTTGGCTATGCCAACCCCGATGCGCCCAAGCGCGGCACGCTCTATCTCGACAACCCCGACCGGCGCAGCAGCTTCGACAAGTTCAACCCGTTCACATTGAAGGGCAACTGGCCGGCTGGCGTGATGATCTGGATGATGGAGCCGCTGGCCGTGCGCGGCGCCGACGAGCCGCAGACCATGTACGGCCTGCTGGCCGAAGAGATCAAGGTGGCACCGGACCGCTCAGCCATCTGGTTCCGCCTCAACCCCAAGGCGCGCTTTTCGAATGGCGACCCGGTGCGCGCGCAAGACGTGAAGGTCAGTTTTGACGCCATCTCCGGCGCCAAGGCCAGCCCCGACTGGCAGGCCAACCTGGCGGGCGTGGCCGCGGCGGTGGTGGAAGACGAGCGCACCGTGCGCTTCGACCTGAAAGATCGCAGCGCCGATACGCTGTTCAAGCTGGGCGCCTTGATGCCTGTGATCTCGCCCAAGTGGTTGCTTGATGGCAAGAACCAAATGCGCCCGCTTGACGAGGTGGTGACCGACTATCCCATGGCCACCGGCCCCTACTTGATCGAGAAGAACGACAACGGCCGTGGCATCACCTTCGCGCGCCGCAAAGACTACTGGGCTGAAGGCCTGCCCGTGCGCAAAGGCTTCTTCAACTTCGACCAGGTGGTCTACCGCTACTACGAAGACCGCGATGTGGCCACCGAGGCCTTCAAGGCCGGCGAGGTGGATATCACCCGCGTCTACAGCGCGCGCCTGTACGCGCGCCAGCACAAGGGGCGCAAGTTCGACGACGGGCGCATCGTCAAAACCACCTTCATCACCGGCAACATTGAAGGCTTGCAGTCGTATCAGCTCAACCTGCGCCGGCCCAAGTTTCAAGACATCCGCGTGCGTCAGGCCCTGGGCCTGACCTTCGACTTCGACGCCAGCAACATCTACAAGACCTTCAAGCCGGCAAACAGCGTCTTCAACAACTCGCCCTTTGCAGCGGAAGGCACCCCTTCAGCGGCCGAGCTGGCGCTGCTGGAGCCCTTTCGCAGCTCGCTGCCACCCGAGGTCTTTGGCCCGGCCTACAAGCAGCCACGCAGCTTCGATGACCCGTTGAAGATGCGCGCCAACTTGCTCAAGGCACGCGAGCTGTTTGCGCAGGCGGGCTGGAAGCTGGCACCTGACGGCCAACTGCGCAATGCCAAGGGCGAAGCTTTCGACTTCGAGTACCTCAGCGCCGACGCGCCGTCGTCGCGCGAGATCGAATGGGCCGCCACCTTGAAGAAGCTGGGCATCACGTTCACGGTGCGGCGTGTGGACTATGCGTTGTTCGGCCGGCGCTTGGAACAATACGACTTCGACACCAGCACCATCGTGGAAGTGCGCGCCGCCTTGCCGCCGGTGCAGGAACTCATGCGCCTGTACCACTCGAAGTCGGCCGACGAGCCCGGCAACGACAACTACCGCGGCATCAAGAGCCCGGCGGTGGATGCCATGCTCAAGGCCATGGCCGAGGCCAGGACGCTGGAGCAGTTGCGCGATGCCAGCCGCGCGCTTGACCGCATCGTGATGTGGAACCACTGGCAGGTGCCGCAACTGTTCTCAGGCACCATCCCCACCAGCTACTGGAACAAGTTCGGTCTGCCCGAACGCCGGCCCAAGTTCTTCCAGATCGGCATGGCGCCGGACCTGGACGCCCAACTGCCCTGGCCGCTGCTCACCTGGTGGATCAAATGACCATGTGGTCTTACCTGCTCAAGCGTGTGCTGTTGATGATCCCCACCCTGTTGGGTGCGTTGACCATCACCTTCGTTGTCATTCAATTCGTTCCCGGCGGGCCGGTGGAACAGATCATGGCCGAAGCGCGTGCCGGTGCCGCCGGCGGTGATGGCGGCTACCGCGC
>JANMYI010000780.1:0-2069 GCA_031381955.1 Burkholderiales bacterium | reverse complement strand
CACGGCCCCATGCCGTGGCCGCCCTGGCGGTGGGCACCGTCGCCATTGCCGATGAGGAAGTAGCAACCCGGCTTGCCTTGCAAAAAGTAGCTGAAGTCTTCGGCGCCCATGGTGGGTTCGAAGTCGAGCACGTTGGCCGTGCCCACCACATCGGCCAGGGCGCCGCGGGCAAATTCGGTTTCCGCCGCGTGGTTCACGGTGGGCGGGTAGTTGCGCACGAACTCGAATTCGCAGCTGGCTTCGAACGCGGCGCAGGTTGATTCGGAAATGGTCTTCATGTGCCGCTCGATCAAATCGAGCACCTCGGTGGTGAAGGTGCGCACCGTGCCTTCGAGCACGCAGGTGTCGGGGATCACGTTGGTGGCTTCACCGGCGTGGATCATGGTCACTGAAATAACCGCCGTCTCGATCGGCTTCTTGTTGCGCGTGACGATGGTCTGGAACGCCTGCACCATTTGGCAGGCCACCGGCACCGGGTCGATGCCGTTGTGCGGCAGCGCGGCATGCGCGCCCTTGCCGCGAATGGTGATCTTGAATTCATTGCTGCTGGCCATCACCGGCCCCTCGCGCAGCGCGAACTGGCCCACCTGCATGCCCGGCCAGTTGTGGGCGCCGAAGATGGCTTCCATGGGGAACTTGTCGAACAGGCCGTCTTTCATCATCTCGCGCGCACCACCACCGCCTTCTTCGGCCGGCTGGAACACGAGGTACACCGTGCCATCGAAGTTGCGGTGTTTGGCCAGGTGCTTGGCCGCGCCCAGCAGCATGGCGGTGTGGCCGTCGTGGCCGCAGGCGTGCATCTTGCCGGGGTAGGTGCTGGCATGGGCGAACTGGTTGCGCTCGGTGATGGGCAGGGCGTCCATGTCGGCGCGCAGGCCCACGGCGCGGGTTGACGTGCCGTTCTTGATGATGCCCACCACCCCGGTCTTGCCCATGCCGCGGTGAATGGGGATGCCCCAACTGGTGAGCGCCTGTGCCACGGTGTCGGCCGTGCGCTGCTCCTGAAAGCACAGCTCGGGGTGGGCGTGGATGTCGCGCCGCATCGTGGCGATGCTGGCGGCGTCGGTGACGATGGAGTCAATGAGCTTCATGCGCGGGCCTCCGGGGCAAAGATTCATCTTACTCGTGCGGCGCAGGTCGCCGCTTCGCGGCCGTGACCGGCAAAACGCGCTGTGTCATCATCTTTCGATGACTGCTTTGCCCGAGATCAAAACCGTGCGCGGCGCCTGCCCGCACGACTGCCCCGACACCTGTGCACTGCGCATCACCGTGCAAGACGGCGTGGCCATCAAGGTGGCGGGCGACCCCGAGCATCCGCCCACCGGCGGCGTGCTGTGCACCAAGGTTTCGCGCTACACCGAGCGTAGCTACCACCCCGAGCGCGTGCTCACCCCGTTGCTGCGCACCGGCCCCAAGGGCAGCGGCCAGTTCAAGCCGATCGGCTGGAATGAAGCGCTAGACCTGATCGCCACCAAGCTCAAGGCCATTGCCGCGCGCGACCCGCAAGCCATCGCGCCCTACAGCTACGCCGGCACCATGGGCCTGGTGCAGGGCGAGGCCATGGCGGCGCGGTTCTTCAACCAGCTCGGTGCTTCGCGCCTGCACCGCAGCATCTGTTCCATGGCCGGCGGCGAGGCGCTGGCCGCCACCTATGGCGCCAAGGTGGGGATGCATGTCGAGCACTTCACCGAGAGCCGCCTGATCATCATCTGGGGCAGCAACTCCATCACCTCGAACCTGCACTTCTGGGCCGATGCGCAGGCCGCCAAACGGGCCGGCGCAAAACTCATCTGCATCGACCCGCGGCGCACCGAGACCGCCGAGAAGTGCCACCAACACCTGGCCTTGCTGCCGGGCACGGATGCTGCGCTGGCGCTGGCGCTGATGAACGAGCTGATCCGCACCGATGCGCTCGACCATGACTACATCAGCCGCCACGTGCAAGGCTGGCCCGAGCTGCGCGAACGCGCGCTGCAATGGCCGGTGCAACGTGCCGCGGCGGTGTGCGGGTTAACGGTCGAATCCATTCAGCAACTGGCGCACGACTACGCCAGCACGAAGCCCGCCGC
>JANMYI010000759.1:0-1992 GCA_031381955.1 Burkholderiales bacterium | reverse complement strand
CGACGCGCTGGCGGCATCGGTGCTGCAACACGGCGCGGACAGCTTGCGTGCCTATGCCATGGCCTGCGGCGGTGATGTTGAAGCCTTGATGGCGACCACCGCGCAAGCCGCGGCCGACCTGGGTTGGGGTCGTTGGGTCTTGCATCGCCATGGGGCTGAATTGCACCTGCAAGTGCACGGCAGCCCGTTTGCGCAAGGCTGGCCGGCGTTGGCAGGGGCGGGCGCCGGGCAAGCGGTGTGCGCGCCGATACGCGGCATGCTGCAAGCGCTGGCCGCGCAGGTCCTGGCCGCACCGGCCATCGCCACGGAATGCAGTTGTGCAGCGGCGGGCTTTGCGCATTGCACCTTTGTGGCCAAGGCCAGGGCATGAACGGCATCGACATCAACGCACTGGTGCAACCGAACCAGGTGCACCGCAGCCTGTACACCGACCCGCACATCTTCGCGCTCGAAATGCAGCGCCTGTGGGCCCGCAGTTGGCTCTTCGTGGGCCACGACAGCCAGGTGCCGCAGGCGGGTGACTTCATCACCACCACTTTGGCCGGCCAGCCCTTGCTGATGGTGAAACAAACGGATGGCGGCGTGGCCGTGCTGCACAACCGCTGCGCCCACAAGGGTGCGCAACTCACGCTGCAGCCGGCCGGCCACGCCGGGCGCACGCTGCAATGCCCGTACCACGGCTGGCGCTATGCGCTCGATGGCCGCCTGCAAGGCCAGCCGCTGCAAGCCGGTTACATCGGCAGCGGCTTCGAACAGTGCCCGGCCGCGCAGGGCCTCACGCCCTATGGCGAGGTGGCCGTGCACGGCGGCTTTGTCTTCGCGCGCAGCGCGGCCGGCGCCGGCGGCCCACCGTTCACTGAGTGGGCTGGAGACTTACTTGAAGCGTTAAACCTGCTGGCGGATCGTTCACCGCAAGGCCGCCTGCAAGTGGCCGGCGGCGTGCTGCGCACGGTGGTGCCCGCGAACTGGAAGATCTACCTCGAAAACATCAACGACGCGGTGCACCCGGTCACCACGCACCAATCGGTGTCAGACGCCGCCACGGCGGTGTGGGCACGGCAAGGGCAGGGCGAGCCTGCCGCCACGGCGCCGCTGGCCATGCGCCAGATGCTGCCCTTCGGTTCAGGCTACCGCTTCTTCCAGGCCATGGGCGGGCGCGTGCTGCCGCACGGCCACAGCGTGCTGGGCACGCAGCACAGCATTCACAACGAGTATGTATCGGTGCCTGGCTATAGCGAGCAACTTGCCTACGCGCACGGCCCGCAGCGCGCACAAGCCGTGCTGGCCTTCGTGCCGCAAAACGTGGTCTTCTACCCCAGCATCGCCATCAAAGGTGCGCCGCAGGTGATGCGCGTCATCCGCCCGTTGGCGGTGGACCGCACCTTGGTCGAAGCCTGGGCCTTCGACGCGGTGGGCGCGCCCGCCCAGTTGCTGGAAAGTGCGCTCACCTACAACCGCGTCGCGTTTTCGCCCGCGTCGATCGTGGCGCACGACGATCTGCACTTGTTCGCATGCGTGCAGCACGGGCTGGTGGCGCAGGGCAATGAATGGGTCAGCTTGCACCGCGAGGCCGGCGTGCCAGGTGATGGGCGCGAGGTGAGCGGGACGGATGAGGCGCTGCTGCGCAATCAGTACGCTGCTTGGGTGGTGGGGATGAGGTCGGGTGGCGGCTGATTGCGGTGTTTGGGCAATGGCTCGCGACAAGCACCGTGGTATTCAAAGATCACCCGCCACCTCTAGATACAGGTAATAAATAACTGCTTAACAATCAGCTCCATCCGTGCTGTTCAAAATGTGTTCTGACTAAACGTTGCTCTTGTACCAGAGGACGATGTCGGAGAACTTCCCACTCCCGGCAGTAACTTCAATTCTCAATCGGATGTTCACCCCGCCGAACACGTTACCGCCGATGACCTCTTGGCGTACATGACCGCTCATGGCAGGCAGGGGGGTGGATGTGATGACAGGGATGACCTCGTCATTGCCGTCGAC
>JANMYI010000739.1:0-7375 GCA_031381955.1 Burkholderiales bacterium | reverse complement strand
GGAACACCAGGTCGATCGGTGCACCCTTGGCTTTGTTGGCGTTGGCGCGGTACTCAAAGCTGATGCCCACCACAAACTCACCGGCCGACGCCATGTTGCAAGGCTTGCTGCCGCTGTGTGTGTACTGGGCTATGTTTTCGTGCAGGCCGTCCATGTACTTCCAGCCGCCGCCTTGGCCGTCCTTGTCGCCCCACAGGCTGAGCCAGGCAGTGACATCAAAAAAGCCGGTGCCTGAAGACGCCGGGTTGGGCATCACCACTTGGCCCTTGTAGATGGCCTTGGTGAGGTCTTTCCAGGTCTCGGGTGCGGGGATGTTCTTCTTCTTGGCTTCGACCACGTTGAAGCACACCGTGGCGCCCCACACGTCCATGCCGAACCAGGCCGGCGGGTTTTTTTTGTCGCGGTAAGCGGCCATGATGGCGTCAAGGTTCAACGGCCGGTAGGGCACGAGCATGCCGTTCTTGTCGAGCAAAGCCAGGCTCGACGCCGCCACCCCCATCACCACATCGGCCTGCGGGTTGGCCTTCTCGGCCAGCAGCTTGGCGGTGATGACGCCGGTGGAGTCGCGCACCCATTTCAGTTCGATGTCGGGCTCGACCTTGTTGAAGCCTTCCTGGTAGGCCTTGAGCTGGTCAGTTTCAAGCGCGGTGTAGACCAGCAATTGCGTCTTCTGCGCCAGGGCGGCGGTGCAGCAGGCGGCCAGCACGGCGGCGGCCAGGCAACGGGCCAGATGGGTCAGCGTCATTCAAGGGCTCCTGTGGGGTGTGGCCAAGCCAAGGGGCTTGTTCGGCATGGGTCATCTTTGCGCCCGCTGTTGCCTGTGTCAACGGTGGTTTTGCCGGGCCGGGCGGCATGCATGCCCTGGGCTAGTATGGTCGCCACATGATGACAAAGCCATGATCCACCTGCTGAATCTGCTGGCCGCCATTGCGCTGCTGGTCTGGGGCACGCACATCGTGCGCAAGGGCGTGTTGCAGCTCTTTGGCGAGAACCTGCGCCAGGTCTTGCAGCGCAGCTTCAGCAACCGCTTGCGCGCGCTGCTGGCCGGCCTCGGCGTCACCGGCCTGGTGCAAAGCAGCACCGCCACATGCCTGATCGTGGCCAGCTTCGTGGGCAGCGGCCTGGTGGCCACGGCGCCGGCGCTGGCCGTGATGCTGGGCGCGGATGTGGGCACCAGCCTGATGACGGTGGTGTTCTCGTTCGATTTGAGCTGGCTGTCGCCCCTGCTCATCTTCGTTGGCGTGGTGCTGTACGTGCCGCGCCAGGACACGCAGGCCGGCCGCCTGGGCCGCGTGCTGCTCGGCCTGGGGCTCATCACCCTGGCCTTGCAGCTCATTCATGCCGCCACCGAGCCGCTGGTGCAGGCACCCGTGGTGCGCGCCTTGCTGGCGGCCTTGCCCAACGAGGTGCTGCTCGAAGTGGTGGTGGGCGCGGTGCTCACAGTGGCCGCCTATTCCAGCCTGGCCATGGTGCTGCTCATCGCCACCCTGGCCACATCGGGCATGGTGCCGGTGCAGGTGGCCTTTGGCCTGGTGTTGGGCGCCAACCTGGGCAGCGGCATCCTGGCCGTGCTGGCCACTTCGCGCTCGGCCGCGCCGGTGCGCCGCCTGCCTTTGGGCAACTTGTTGTTCAAGGTGGCGGGCGCCGTGTTGGCCATGCCTTTGTTGCCGCATGTGCAGGGCTGGTTGCAGGCACAGGTGGGCAGCGCGCACTTGCAGGTGGTGCTGTTCCACTTGCTGTTCAACCTGGCGCTGGCCGTGCTGTTCATTGCCTTCACCGGCGTGGTGGCGGGCTGGGTGGAACGCTGGTTGCCAACACCCGCCGCCAGCAACGCCGGCAACCGGCCGCGCCACCTCGACCCGGTAGCCCTGGCCACGCCTTCGTTGGCCATCAGTTGCGCGGCGCGCGAAGCGCTGCACCAGGCCGATGTGGTGGAGACCATGTTGCGCGGCATGCTGCACGTGATCCGCCACAACGACCTGGCCGAGGCCGAGCGCCTGCGCGGGCTCGACGACACCGTTGACGAGCTGTACACGGCCATCAAGTTCTACCTCACGCAGATCTCGCGCGAGGCGCTGAACGAGCGTGAGGGCCGGCGCTGGGCGGATGTGATGAGCTTCACCATCAACATGGAGCATGTGGGCGACATCATCGAGCGCGTGCTGCAAGACGTTGAGGACAAGAAAATTCGCAAGGGCCGCAACTTCAGCGAAGCGGGCATGGGTGAGATCTGCCACTTGCATGAACGCCTGTTGGCCAACCTGCGGCTGGGCATGAGTGTCTTTCTTGAAGGCAATGTGCGCGACGCGCAGCGGCTGCTTGAAGAGAAGGCACGCTTTCGCGCCCTGGAACTCGAGTACGCCGCCAGCCACCTGACGCGGCTGCAAGAGAACACGGCGCAAAGCATTGAAACCAGTGCGCTGCACATCGACTTGCTCAGCGACCTGAAGCGCATCAACTCGCACTTGTGCTCCATCGCCTACCCCATTCTCGAATCGGCCGGGGCCTTGAGCGACACGCGGCTGCGGCACTCGCAGATCGACCCCGAAACGCTCTGAAGCCCGATGTTCCCGGCATGGCGCTGACCTGGCCCATCGTCTGCGCCGTGCTGTTTGGCGCCGTGCTGCATGCAAGCTGGAACGCGCTGGTCAAGTCCAGCGGCGACAAATCCCTCGACACGGCCTTGGTGCACCTGCTCGGCGCGGTGGTGGCGCTGCCGTTGTTGCTGTGGGTGGGCCTGCCCAACGCCGCGGCCTGGCCCTACATCGCCGCCTCGCTGGTCATCCATGTGGGCTACTACATTGCCCTGGCCGGGGCCTACCAGCATGGCGAGCTGGGGCTGACGTATCCGATCATGCGCGGCTTCGCACCGCTGCTGGTGGCCTTGGGCAGCAGCACGTTCATCGGCGAGGCGCCCAGCGCACTGGCCTGGCTGGGCATCGTGGCCATCACCGCGGGCGTGGCCTTGGTGGGCCTGGCCCACCCGGGTGAAGCCCTGCACCACCGCAAGGCCCTGGTCTATGCGTTTGCCAACGCCGCCATCATTGCCGTGTACACCGTGGTCGATGGCAAGGGTGTGCGCCTGGCCGGCAGCGCGGCGCAGTACGTGATGCTGCTGTTCGTGCTCGACGGCGTGGCCTACCCCTTGATGCAATGGTTCAAGCGTGACGCCGCGGCCAAACAGGCTGCGCTGGCGTATGCGAAGAAGCGCTGGCCGTTGGCCATGCTGGGGGGTGCGGCATCCATCGGCTCGTACGCCATCGCCCTGTGGGCCATGACCCAGGCGCCGGTGGCCAGCGTGGCGGCGCTGCGCGAAACCTCGGTGTTGTTTGCAGTGGCGCTGGGCACCTTCCTGTTGAAAGAGAAGTTTGGTGTGCTGCGTGCGCTGGGCACGGCGGTGATCGTGGCCGGAGTGATGGCCTTGCGGCTGGGTTGAGGAGGAGCGTTTCATGGGGCTGCCCACACAGGCAAGAGTCATCATCGTCGGCGGCGGCATTGCCGGCTGCTCAACGGCCTATCACTTGACGAAGCTCGGCATCAGCGACGTGCTGCTGCTTGAGCAAGGCCAGCTCACCAGCGGCACCACCTGGCACGCCGCCGGGCTGGTGGGGCAGATGCGGCCCAACCGCACGATGACGCAGATGAGCCGCTACGGCATCGAGCTGTACAGCCGGCTTGAAGCCGAAACCGGCCTGGCCACGGGCTGGAAGCAATGCGGCAGCGTGAACGTGGCGCGCACGCCCGAACGCTGGCACGTGCTGAAGAAGCAGGCGTCACTGGCGCGCAGCTTTGGCGTGGAGGTGCAGCTCATCACGCCACGCGAGGCCGGCGAAAAATTCCCGGTGATGCGCATTGATGACCTGCAAGGCGCGATGTGGATCCCGGGTGACGGCAAGGCCAACCCGGCTGACCTGTGCATGAGCCTGGCCAAGGGCGCGCGGCTGGGTGGGGCCAAGCTGGTGGAAGGCGTTGAAGTGACGGGCGTGCTGCAAAGCCAAGGCCGCGTGACCGGTGTGCGCACCGCGCAGGGTGATGTGGCCTGCGAGATCGTGATCAACTGCGCCGGCCAATGGGCACGCCAGTTCGGTGCCTTGGCCGGCGTTAATGTTCCGCTTTACTCTGCCGAGCATTTCTACATCGTCACCAGCCGCATTGAAGGCGTGCACCCGATGCTGCCGGTGATGCGCGACCCCGACGGCCTGATCTACTACAAGGAAGAAGTCGGCGGCCTGGTGATGGGCGGCTTCGAGATGCAGGCCAAGCCGTGGCAGGTGGATCCGATCCCATCGAGCTTCCAGTTTCAATTGCTGAATGAAGACTGGGAGCAGTTCGAACCCTTGATGAACAACGCCATCCACCGCACGCCGTGCCTGGAGACGGCTGAAATCAAGCTGCTGCTCAACGGGCCGGAGAGCTTCACGCCCGACGGCAACTTCATCCTGGGCCAGGCGCCCGAGTTGCGCAACTACTTCGTCTGCGCCGGCTTCAATTCCGCCGGCATCGCCAATTCGGGTGGCGCCGGGCGTTTGATTGCTGAATGGGCGCTGCGCGGTGAAGCGCCGAGCGACCTGTGGGACGTGGACATTCGCCGCTTTGGCGCCTTCACCGCCAACCGCCGCGCCTTGGCGCAGCGCACCAGCGAAACCTTGGGCCTGCATTACGCCATGCGCTGGCCACGCCAAGAGTTGGCCACAGCCAGGCCGCTGCGCACCAGCCCCTTGTATGACTTGCTGGCCGCCCGGGGCGCTGAATTCGGCAGCAAGAACGGTTGGGAGCGGGCGAATTATTTCCGCCCCGGCGGCGCCGCCGCGCCGGCGCACACCCTGGGCCACCCGGGTTGGCTCGACTGGATGGTTAGCGAACAACGCGCCACGCGTGGGTCCGTGGCGGTGTACGACCAGACTTCGTTTTCCAAGCTGCTGCTGCAAGGCCGCGACGCCCTGGCCGTGCTGCAACGCCTGTGCGCCAACGAGATGGACGTGGCCATCGACCGCATGGTCTACACGCCGCTGCTTAACGAGCGCGGCGGGTTCGAGAGCGATCTGACGGTGATCCGCCTGGCCGCGCAGCGTTTTCTCATCATCACCGGCTCGGCCCAGGCCACGCGCGATGCTGATTGGATCAACCGCCATATCGCTGAACACGAGCACGCCATGCTCACCGACGTGAGCGCGCAATACGGCGTGCTCGGCGTGATGGGCCCGAAGGCGCGCGAACTGCTGGCGCGGCTCGGGCCCGATGACTTGAGCAGTGCGGGCCTGAAGTTCAGCCACACCAGGGAGATCGACCTCGGCCACGCCCGCGTGCGCGGGGCGCGCATGGCCTATGTGGGTGGGACGGGCTACGAGCTGTATGTGCCGGTTGAAATGATGCGCCATGTGTACCTGGCCCTGCTGGAGGCCGGCACTGACCTGGGCTTGCGCGACGCCGGCTACTACGCGCTCGATGCCTTGCGCATCGAGGCTGGCCGCCGCGCCTGGGGTGCTGAACTCGGCCCCGATGAGACGCCATTCGAAGCCGGCTTGCAGTTCGCGCTGAAGCTGGACAAGGCCGCGGCCTTCACCGGCCAGGCCGCGCTGCGTGCCGCGCAGGGCCAGCCCTTGCGCAAGAAGTTGCTAACGTTTGTGTTCACTGACCCGGCGGTCTACGCCTGGGGCGGTGAAGCCATCGTCATCAACGGCGCAAGCGTGGGTGAACTCAGCTCGGTGGGCTACAGCCCGCGCGCCGGGGCCTGCGTCGGCCTGGGCTATGTGCGCGGCGCGGCGGCGCAGGCCGTGCATGCGGGCACGCCGGTGAGCATCGAGTTGTGGGGTGAACCGGTGGCGGCCACGGCTTGGGATGTGTGGCCGCCGCAAGGACGTTGAACATGGCAACGAGCGGGTATTCCGGCACGCCGCTGGCGAAGAAACTGGGCATCAAGCCCGGCCACCGCGTGGCAGTCTTGAACGAGCCTGAAAGCTATCGCGAGTGGCTGGCGCCGTTGCCACCCGGTGTGGCCTTCACGGCCAAGGCCGATGCCAACGCCGACATCGTGCACAGCTTCGTCACGGAACGCAGCGTGCTGCAAACGCAGTTGGCAAGCTGGCGCCATGCGCTCAAGCCCGACGTGGTGCTGTGGATCTCTTGGCCCAAGAAGGCTTCC
The DNA here is from genome assembly GCA_031381955.1 of Burkholderiales bacterium. Taxonomy (GTDB): domain Bacteria; phylum Pseudomonadota; class Gammaproteobacteria; order Burkholderiales; family Burkholderiaceae_C; genus Rubrivivax. The sequence continues at coordinate 1,233 of JANMYI010000739.1, read as the reverse complement.
AAGGTGGCCACGACCATCACCGAAGACAGCATTCGCGAACTGTGCCTGCCGCTGGGCTGGGTGGATGTGAAAGTGTGTGCGGTGAGCGAGGTGTGGTCTGGCTTGAAACTGGTGATTCGCAAGGCGCTGCGTTGAACGGGTGCGATCCTGTATAGCAATGGCGGGTTTCGACCCTGAAGAGTCATTGGCGTTTCTCGCCTCGCGGACCCGCAGGGTCCGCCCCGCCTGGTCAAACTCCGATCAGGCAGAGGTCGCGACAGACGCCCCTGACACGCGTGCCGCGCCTTCTGTCATCGCCGCCAGCTTGGCGTAAACGATGTCTTCATCCACCGCGCCAAAACCGGCAAAGGTGCCGAAGCCGCAATCGCTGCCGGCGATGACGCGGGCGGTGCCGACGATGTCGGCGAAACGCTGCAAACGCTGCGCGATGAGTTCGGGGTGCTCGATGAAGTTGCTGGTGGTGTCCAGCACGCCCGGGATCAGCACCTTGTCCTGCGGAATCTGCGCCCGCATGGCGCGGATGGTGGCCCATTCATGGCCGTGGCGCGGGTTGGCGGTTTCGAACAGCAGGCCTTGCGGCTTGGCTTTCAACACCGTGGGCAGGATGGTGGCCAGCGGCACGTCTTTGTGGTGCGGGCCTTCGTAGTTGCCCCAGCAGACGTGCATGCGCACGCGGTTGGCCGGGATGGCGACCAGCGCAAAGTTCAGCGCCTCCACATGCTGTTCGATGCGCGCCAGGTACGCCGCCTCATCCAGAGCTTTGTACATCATGTGCCGGCCCAGACCCAGGTCGGGCGAGTCGATCTGCAGGATCAAACCGGCATCGACGATGGCGTGGTATTCGTGGCGCAGCGCCTGGGCCAGGGCCTCCAGGTAGGCGTCGTCGTTGGGGTAGTGCTGGTTGGGCTGAAACAGGGCCACCACGCCAGGTGAGGCTGCGTTCATGAACATCTGCGCCGCACCGTGGCGCGCGCCAGCCGCCTTCAGGTGCGCGATGTCCTTGTGCAGCGGTTCCAGCGTTTTCACGGCAATCGGCCCTACGCAACACGGCCGGCGGTAGTTGGGGGTGCCGCCGGCCGCGCGCAGGCGGTTCATGAAGCCGGGGTAGTCGGTCAGGTCGGCGGGCGTGCGGCGCGGGCTGTCGCCGTCAAAGCCGGTGTAGCGGTCCTTGATGTAGGTGGCGTAGCTGATCTTGCTCATCTCGCCGTCGCTGACGATGTCCACCCCCGCCGC
>JANMYI010000709.1:0-12414 GCA_031381955.1 Burkholderiales bacterium | reverse complement strand
CACCACGCTGTCTTGGCCGGCGGGCACTTTGTTGAACGCCATCAATGCGCCATCGGCGTCCCCGGCGGCCAACTGGGCGTTGCCCAACAGCAGCCAATCAGACGGCGCGCTGGCCACCTGGGCGGCCTGGGCCAACAGCTCGCGCGCGGCCGCCGCCTTGCCCTGGCCGCTGAGCGCGTTGGCCAAGCCAATCTGGCTTTCGAGCTGCTTCGGCGCCAAGCCCAGGATCTTGCGAAACACGGCCTCGGCGCCAGGGTGATCCTGTTGGTCGAGCAGCAACTGGCCTTGTATGTGCAGCACGCGGGGATGGTCTGGCGCCAAGGCCACAGCACGCGTCATGTGATCGCGCGCTTCGCCGGCGCGGCCGCGCAGTTGCGCCGCGGCTGAGCGGCCCACCCAGGGGCGCGGGTCCTTCGGCGCCAGGCGCGCGGCCTCGGTGAAGGCGGCCTGCGCAGCATCGAGCTTGTGTGCGGCCAAGGCGTCGCGGCCTTCGCGCAACTTGCCGCTGGCCGCGCCGCTGGTCGCCTCGGATGCCACCACGTCCAGCGCTTGCGCCGGCGCTGCGGCCAAAGCGCAGGCGAGCAAGCAGGCCGCAACCAGTTTTGATGGCATGAAGGCGGGCAGGCGCATGGCGATCTTTCGGGGAGTCGTGTTAAAAACAAATTCTAGAAACCGCACCCTCAATTGATGTCAAAAAGTAACGGGTAAACAGGCCCCTTTGTGCTGCAAAGTGCCGCCTTGGTGGCATGCCAGCCCCCTCAATTGCCCGATCAAAGCTGGTTTCCTACCGCAAGGCAGGCCGATCCGGTGCCCTACCATCACGCGGCTAGGTATTTCAACCACCACGCCTATTTCGGAGCCCAAGACATGAACACCCAACACAGCCGCGCGCTGCGCGCCACTGCCACGTTGTTGGCCACTGCTGCCCATGTTGCCTGCGGCGGCGGGGGCGGCGGCGGTATCACGCTCACGGTGACCAGCGTTGCCACCTCGCCGGCCAAGTACGGCAACAACATGGACATCACCGTCACCGGCACCGGCCTGGTCGGCGCCGCCACGATCTCGTCGCCCGCGTGCAGCAGCATCATCGTTCACCCCACCTTGATTCCGGCCAACGCCGATACCACGGCGTACTACCAGTGCAGGGCGTCCAAGCTGGGCGCGCAGCAGGTCTTCGTCACGCGGGTCAGCGACGGCCTGGCGCTGGCCAACGCCAACTTCACCGTGCCGGTGCCGCAAGTGACCTTGACGGTTAGCAATGGCGGCGCCGTCAACGGCAGCATGGTCATCACCCTGGCGCCGGACAAGACACCGATCACGGTGGACAACTTCCTGGGCTATGTGAACGCCGGCTTCTACAACGGCCTGGTGTTCCACCGCGTTTCAAGCGGCTTCGTCATTCAAGGCGGCGGGCTGTTTCCGCTGCGCGTGGGCAACCCGCCCTCGCAGAAGGTTACCGCTGCGCCAATCGTCCTGGAGGTCGGCAAAGGCCTCAGCAACACCCAGTACACCATCGCCATGGCTCGCCTGGCCGGGCTCGATACGGCGTCCTCGCAGTTCTTCATCAACCTGACGAACAACTCGGCCCTGCTTGATTCGTTCAACGGTGGTTACGCGGTATTTGGCAGCGTGACGACGGGCACGGCCGTGGTCGATGCCATTGCCAACCTGGCCACCGACGTCACCAAGTGCGCGTCGCTGCCCGGGGTCACGTCGTCGGCGGAATGCACGCCCATTCCAGACGTGATCATCAGCTCGGCGGTGCAAACCCGCTGAGCCAGCGGCCGCGTCAAGCCTTCGGCTTGCGCCGCGCGGGTGTGCCTTCCACGCCCGCGCGCGGCGGCAACCCGGTGTGCTGGGTGAGCAGCCGCCCCTGCGTCACGGCTGATCGTTTCTCACCCGCCGGGGTGGAGTTCTTGCGCCGCGCGCTTTCATACGCGCCGCCCGTGGCCGGCTGGTAGTTAGGCACCAGGTGGTGCTTGCCGTTGCCGATCAAATCGGCGCGGCCCATGCTTTGCAACGCCTCGCGCAGCAGCGGCCAGTTGTTGGCATCGTGGTAGCGCAAGAAGGCCTTGTGCAGGCGGCGCTGGCGCTCGCCGCGCACGATCTGCACCCGCTCACCTCGTTCGTTAGAACGGCTGATGCCCTTGAGCGGGTTCAGGCCCGAGTGGTACATGGCGGTGGCCGTGGCCATCGGGCTGGGGTAGAAGGTTTGCACCTGGTCGGCGCGAAAGCTGTTGCGCTTCAGCCAGACGGCCAGGTTCATCATGTCTTCATCGCTGGTACCGGGGTGAGCGGCAATGAAGTAAGGCACCAGGAACTGCTTCTTGCCGGCCTCGGCGCTGAACTGGTCAAACATCTGCTTGAAGCGGTCGTACGCGCCCATGCCCGGCTTCATCATCTTGCTCAGCGGCCCGCCTTCGGTGTGCTCGGGCGCAATCTTCAAATAACCGCCCACATGGTGCGTCACCAGTTCCTTCACGTATTCGGGTGACTTCACGGCCAGGTCGTAGCGCAGGCCGGAGCTGATGAGGATTTTCTTCACCCCCGGCAGCGTTCGAGCGCGCCGGTAGAGCTTGATCAGCGGTGCATGGTCGGTGTTCAGGTTGGGGCAGATGCCGGGGTACACGCAGCTCGGCTTGCGGCAGGCGGCCTCAATTTCGCGGCTCTTGCAGGCGATGCGGTACATGTTGGCGGTCGGGCCGCCCAGGTCCGAGATGGTGCCGGTAAAACCCTTGACCGAGTCGCGGATCGCCTCTACCTCACGGATCACCGAGTCTTCCGAGCGGCTCTGGATGATGCGGCCTTCGTGCTCGGTGATCGAGCAGAAGGTGCAGCCGCCAAAACAGCCGCGCATGATGTTCACGGAAAAGCGAATCATCTCCCAGGCCGGGATCTTGGTCGGCCCATCGTGGCGGCCGTTCGCATCGGCATAACGCGGGTGCGGCGAACGCGCATAGGGCAAGTCGAACACCAAATCCATCTCGGCCGTGGTCAGCGGTATGGGCGGCGGGTTGATCCAGACATCGCGCTCACCATGCCGCTGCACCAGCGCACGCGCATTGCCGGGGTTGGTTTCCAGGTGCAACACGCGGTTGGCGTGGGCATACAGCACGGGGTCACCCTTCACCCGCTCGTAGGCCGGCAGGCGGATCACGGTCTTGTCGCGCAGCGGCAGGGCCACGCGGCCGCTCTTTCTGCTGGTGGGCATGGTCACCACGGCGTCTTGCGGCGCGGCAGCGGCATCGCCTTGAACGCACACCTGGCCCTGCGCCTGCGCGGCTTGTGCGGTGGTCAGGTAGGGGTTGATGTGGTCATCGATGCGGCCCGCGCGATCGACTTCAGTCGAATCGATCTCGCTAAAACCGCTTGGTGCATGCGCATCGCGCACCATGAAGGCGGTGCCTCGCACATCGGTGATCTGCTGCACCGGCTCGCGCCGCGCCAGGCGGTGGGCAATCTCCACCACAGCCCGTTCGGCATTGCCGTACAGCAGCAAGTCGGCCTTGGCGTCCACCAGGATCGAGCGGCGCACCTTGTCTTGCCAATAGTCGTAGTGAGCGATGCGACGCAGGCTGGCCTCGATGCCGCCCAGCACGATGGGCACCTCGGGGTAGGCCTCGCGGCAGCGCTGCGCATACACCAGCGAGCTGCGGTCGGGCCGCGCGCCGCCCTGGCCGCCGGGGGTGTAGGCGTCGTCGCTGCGAATCTTGCGGTCCGCCGTGTAGCGGTTGATCATCGAATCCATGTTGCCCGCCGTCACGCCATAAAACAGCGTGGGTGCACCCAGGGCCTTGAAGGCTTGCGCGCTTTGCCAATCGGGCTGGGCAATGATGCCGACGCGAAAGCCTTGCGCTTCCAGCGCCCGGCCGATCACGGCCATGCCGAAGCTGGGGTGGTCAACGTAGGCGTCACCCGTCACCAGCACCACGTCGCAAGCATCCCAGCCCAGCGCGTCCATTTCGGCGCGGCTCATCGGCAGCATGGGCGCGGTGCCCAGGCGTTTGGCCCAGAACGGGCGGTAGCTGGCCAGGGGCTTGGCGCTGGGGCGCTCTTCAATAACAGCGTGTGACAAAGGGGGGCGGGAAAGAGGGTCGACGGGGCGCAGTCGATTGCGCGCGGGGCGGTATTGTCGTTGCAGGCGGGAACATCCCTGCATCAGGCAAGGCCGATGCTGGGCAGAATCAGAATCGCCCCTGCCCTGCCTCATAAAACCATGCCCCGCAACGCAACTGACCTGGCTGATTGCAGCGCCACCGAGCTCCTCACGCTGTACGCCAGCAAGCAGGCCTCGCCCGTGGTGGCCACCCAGGCGGTGCTGGAGCGCATTGCCGACCTCAACCCCAGCCTGAACGCCTTTTGCCACCTGGCGCCCGAAGAAGCCCTGGCGTCAGCCCGGGCCAGCGAGCGGCGCTGGCTGCGCGGCCAGCCCTGCGGGCCGCTCGATGGCGTGCCCACGTCGATCAAAGACCTGGTCCTCACGCGCGGCTGGCCCACGCTGCGCGGCAGCTACACGGTCGACGCGAACCAGCCCTGGGAGGTGGATGCGCCGGTCACGGCACGCTTGCGCGAAGCCGGCGCCGTACTGTTGGGCAAGACCACCACGCCCGAGTTCGGCTGCAAGGGCGAAACCAATTCGCCGCTCACCGGCATCACCCGCAACCCCTGGAACCCGGCCAAGACGCCGGGCGGCTCTTCAGGCGGCACGGCGGTGGCGGTGGCTGCGGGCATGGGGCCGCTATCAGTGGGCACCGACGGCGCCGGCTCGGTGCGCATCCCGGCCGCGTTTTGCGGCAACTTCGGCCTCAAGCCCAGCTTCGGGCGCGTGCCGGCGTATCCACTCTCCCCGTTCGGCAGCGTGGCCCACCTGGGCCCGCACACCATGAGCGTGCGCGATGCGGCCTTGATGATGAATGTGCTGAAGCAGCCCGATGCGCGCGACTGGACATCACTTCCTAACGATTCATCTGACTATCTTGATGGGCTTGACAGCGGAATCTTGGGCCTGCGCATCGCTTACTCACCCACCCTGGGCTACGCCAAGAACGTGCACCCGGAAGTGGCGGCCGCCGTCAAGGCCGCCGTTAAACAATTGGTGGCACTGGGGGCGCAGGTGGAAGAAATCGACCCCGGCATCGAAGACCCGCTCGACATCACCCTGGGCCTGTGGTTCGCCGGCGCCTGGACCGTCTGGAACACCCTGAACAGCGCGCAGCAAGGCCTCACCGACCCCGACTTCCAAGCCGAGGCCGAACTCGGCTCGCGCCTGTCGCTGCTCGAGGTGCAGCGCCTGCACCTGCGCCGCGGCGCACTGGGGTCGCACCTGCGCCAGTTCATGCAGCGCTTCGACCTCATCGCCACACCCACGGTGGCGGTGCCGGCCTTCGATGCCAAGCCCGCCGGCCACCAGGCCATGGACGGCGCGGCCATGCTCGGCTGGTCGCCGTTTTCCTACCCCTTCAACCTGAGCCAGCAGCCGGCCTGCACCATCCCGTGCGGCTTGACGCGCGATGGCCTGCCCATTGGCCTCCAACTCGTGGGCCCGATGTTCTGCGATGCGTTGGTGCTGCGCGCCGCGCGCGCCTACGAGACCGTGCGGCCGATTGCACGCCCGCGGCCGCACCTGGCGAGATGAGCCCGCCCGGCCGCCCGAAGGGCGAATCCCTGAATGCGAAGCATGAAGGTACCCCAGTGAGCGCCCTGCCCATTCAAGCCGTGTTGTGGGATTTCGGCGGCGTCATCCTCAGCAGCCCGTTTGAAGCCTTTGCCCGCTATGAGGCGGCGCACGGCCTGAGCGCGGGTTTCATTCGCGGCCTCAATGCGCGCAACCCCGATGCGAACGCCTGGGCCTGCTTCGAGCGCGGTGACATCGACCTGGACGAATTCGCCACCCGCTTCGAGGCCGAGGCGCGCGCCGCGGGCGGCACGCTCAACGGGCGCGCGGTGCTGGGCCTGATCGGTGGCGAAGTTCGCCCCGAAATGGTCGAAGCCCTCGACCGCGTTCGTGCGCGCTGGCGCGTGGCCTGCATCACCAACAACATGCCGGTCGGGCTGGGGCCTTCGATGACGCGCAGCGTTGAGCACAGCGCCAGCATCACGGCCATCATGGCGCGCTTCGAGCTGGTGGTGGAATCGAGCAAGCTGGGCTGGCGCAAGCCCGATCCGCGCATCTACGCCCACACCTGCACCGCGCTGGGCGTGGCACCGCAGGCCTGCGTGTACCTTGACGATTTAGGTATCAACCTCAAGCCCGCGCGCGCCATGGGCATGCGCACCATCAAGGTTGAAAGTGCCGCGCAGGCCTTGAGCGAATTGCAAGCCATGCTCGGCATCGACCTTTGTTGAGCGAGCAAACCTACTACCAAGCCAGCGCCGATCCAAGCCTGCGCTTTACGCCGCTCGCTGGCCGGCAGGAGTTTGACACCGTGATCATCGGCGCTGGCTTCGCCGGGCTGGCCACCGCCATGGGGCTGCTGGAGCGCTTCCAGCGCAGCGTGGCGGTGCTGGAAGCGCACAGCGTGGGCCACGGCGCATCGGGCCGCAACGGCGGCTTTGCCTTCGGCGGCTACAGCCTCGAATGCGCCGCGCTCGTGCAACAACTCGGCCTGGCGCCGGCGCGGCAGCTGTATCAATTGACGCTCGATGCCCTGCACCTGATCCGCCGGCGCATTGAAAAACATCACATTGCGTGTGACAAGGTCGAAGGCGGCGCGCTGTTGGCCGACTGGTTTGGCGACGAGCCGGCGCTGCGCGCGCAACAACGTTTCATGCGCGAGCAGATGCAAGCTGACTGGCAATGGCTCGGCCGCGACGAAACCCGGGCGCTGCTGCACAGCGCGCGCTACCACGGCGCGCTGTTCGAGCCGCAGGCCTTTCACTTTCACCCGCTCAAATATGCCCACGGCCTGGCGCGCGCCCTGGCCGCGGGCGGCGCGGCCGTGTTCGAGCACTCGCCCGCTACCGCCATCACCCGGCAAGGCGCCGCGTATCGCATCACCACGCCCGCGGGCGAACTGCATTGCCGCCAGGTGCTGGTGGCGTGCGGCGGCTACCTGGGCAGCCTGGTGCCGGAGCTGCAACGCGCCATGCTGCCCATTGCCACCTATGTGATGGCCACTGAGCCGCTGGGCACGCGCTTGCGCGAAACCGTGGCCACGCCCGCGGCCGTGTATGACACGCGCTTCGCCTTTGATTACTACCGCGCCTTGCCCGACACGCGCTTGCTGTGGGGCGGGCGCATCAGCATCCGCCAGCGTTCGCCGCGGGCGGTGGCGCGGCTGCTGCACAAAGACCTGCTGCGCGTGTACCCGCAACTGCGCGGCGTGCAGGTCGAGCACGCATGGAGCGGCCTGATGAGCTATGCCCGCCACGCCATGCCGCAGCTTGGCCGCACGCCCACCGGACTGTGGTTCGCCATGGGCTTTGGCGGCCACGGCGTGGCGCCCACCACGGTGGCCGGCGAGCTGCTGGCTGATGCCTTGAGCGGCCGGGCCGAGCTGCCCGCTGCATGGGCCGGTTATGGCCTGGCACCGGTGCATGGCCGGGCCGGGCTGCTGGCCGCGCAGGCGCGCTACACCTGGGCGCAAGTGCGGGATGTTTGGCGTCATGTTTGGGGTGATGTTTGGCGGGGTGCCGGGCGTGACACCGGCGCGCGCTGATCTTGCCTCGACAATCCACCGCCATGGCCAACGCACTCGCCGCCTTCACCCCCAGCCCAGCGCAGGCCTGGGCCTTGCTGTGGCTGGCCATCGTGCTCGAAGTCGTGGGCACCACCTGCATGAAACTGTCGCAAGGGCTGAGCCAGTTCGCGCCTTCGGCTGCCATGTTCAGTTGCTATGCGCTGGCCTTCGCCTGCAATGCCTTCGTCACCAAAACGCTCGACCTGAGCGTGACCTATGCCGTGTGGTCAGGCGTGGGCACGGCGGCCACGGCGTTGATCGGCATGGCCGTCTTCCGCGAGCCGGCCACGGCGCTGCGCATGGCCTGCATTGGCCTGATCGTGATCGGCGTGCTCGGGCTGCACAGCGTGTCGCGCGCGCCGTAGCCCAGCGTCAGCGCCGCGTGCCCGGGCGCAACCGCAGCACCTGCAGCACTGCCCGGCTCACATGAACATGTGAGGGTTGGCCGCTTCCTCTCATCGTTCTTAATGAGGTGGCTTCAGGCCGCAAGCCCTAGCCTCGTGTGGCGACGACGCTTGGCACCCGGTGCCGCAGCGGCCAACGCACCCACAACGCTTTGCGGAGGTATCCATGTCAACAACACGTCGTGCCCGTTTTGCCCCGTCAGCCATCGCCCTGGCCACGGCCAGCATGATCACCGGCTGCCTCTTCGGTGGTGGTGACGGCGACACCACTCCCCCACCACCCGTCGTGGCAGCCACCCAGCTCAAAGGCGTGGTGGCCAGTGGTGCGGCACTGGGGGGCGCGAGCGTGAGCGTGATCGACAGCGACGCCGCCACCACCGACCCCGCGGCCGTGACCGCCGCCGCAGACGGCAGCTACACGATCAATGTCACCGGTTTGAAAGCACCCTTAGTGGTTCAAGCCACCGGCACCGTGGAAGGCGTGGTCACGCGCATCGTGGCAGTGGTGCCCACGCTCACGGCCGAGGCTGACAACACCGCCAACGTCACGCCGCTGACCAACGCGGTGGCCGCGCTCATTGCCCCGGGCGGCGACCCGGCGGCCTTGCTCTCGCCCGCTGCCTTGGTCGCCAACGTCACGGCCACCAAGGTGGCCAATGCGAACGCGCTGCTGGTCAACACCTTGAACACCGACGCCAGCATTGCCAGCGCCCTGGGTGCCAACTTCAGCCCCTTGACCACCGAGTTCGTGGCCAACGGCACGGGGGTTGACGGCGTGCTGGACAAACTCGCGCTCGAAGTCTCCGGCGCCGGCGTGGCCATCACCAACCTGGCCGCGCCGCTGACCGGCGCCGGTGTGCAGCAGGCCGTGGTGCTCACCGCGGCGCAAACCACCACGCCCGCCACGGTGGCGCCGTTGCCAGCGTCAGCCATTGCGTCCGACCTGCCCACCGCGGCCGAGATTGCCGCCCTGGGTGCCAAGTTCCAGGCCTGCATGGCGCTGCCGGTGGCCAGCCGCGTCACGCTCAACTCAGCCGGCACGGTGACGGCCGTATCCAACCCCTGCAACTTCGCCCCCGCGGGGTGGAAGTCGAACGGCCGCAACTGGCTCGAAGAGTTGGGCCAGTTCACCTTCGCGAAGAACCAGTTCACCGGCGCATCAGTCGGCAAGGGCTTGATCGTCTTGACGGTGGCGCCCGACAACCTGACCGACCCGAAAGAATTCAAGCACCCGCAGTGCAACACCGCCACCTGCGTGGTGGTGCGCTACCCGCTGACCACGCCGGGCGGCCAGGTGGCGGCCAGTGACTGGTTGCTGGGCAAGATCGGCGGTGTGTGGGATTTCGTGGGCAACCAGCGGCCCTACCGCGGCTTCGTTGAAGCGCGGATGAGTCGCAAGATCAACGCCAACCGCGATGGCGCGGCGCTGGGCAACACGTCGGATCCCTATTTCTTCAAGGACCGCTTCGAGTCCACCCTGCGCCTGACCTTCGACTTGCGCGTGGGCAGCACCAGCAACGTGCGCGCGGTGCGCATCACCGGGCCCGGTCTGCCCGCTGCCGGCGTGGTGATGTTTCGCTCGCAGCGTTGCGCCACCGATGACCGCATGGGCATCACGTACCAAAACGGCTCCACCCGCCAGGCCAGCAACACCGCCAACTTCGTCACCTTTACCGGCACTTCAGGCGCTGACTTCGTGCTCGATGCCGCCAACCTCGACGGCACGCCCCTGGCCATGCCCACACCGGTGTTGAACGCCACCACCGTGTCGTTCCAGGACTTCGCGCCCGCAGCGGTGGCCAACCAAAGCTCGGTGATCCCGGCCTGGTCGCGCTACAAGCTGGAGATCTTCCATCACGACGTGATGTCCGACACGCCCGATGAAGTCGTTTACGTTCGCATCAACTCGGCCGCCGAGAACGCGGCGCTCGGCGTAGGCAAGCCGTGGCCCACGCTGGCCAGCAGCTTCGTCGATGCCTACCTGAAGCCCACCGGCGCTTCGGCCGGGGCGGTGAGTTCTCTGTCAACGTCCATGACCTGGGCGGCGGCGGCGGGCAGCTATGTCGGCTCAAGCTATTTGTTTGGCCAGAACTTCGCGACGCTGAACAACAACCAGGGCGAGTCGGCCAACTATGCGCACCGCGCGCGGCTTGACTTCGAACCCGCCGTGCTGGGCAACACCAGCGCCACCGGGTTTGAATTCGCCACCGTGGCGTCGGGCACCAGCTTGTCCACCTTCACCCAGAATGCCGGCACCAACCCGAACCCGCGCTGCACATCAACCGACCTGGTGCCGCTCAGCGCCAACACCAACGACTATCGCGAAGCCGGCCTGTCGTTCCGCGGCAGCGATCGCAAGCTGTACCAAACCATCTGGTTCTGGGACAACTGATCACGTCTTGCATGGCATGAACCGCGGGGCCCTTCGGGGCCCTGTTTCGTTTCTGGCCGCGGCGCGCCGAACCCTTGGGCCAGTAAGTCGCGCTCCCTACACGCCACCGACTGCGCCGCCTAGCATCCGCCCCCTTGTCCACATCTGCGCCCAACATGTTCGACTACCTCATCATCGGCGGCGGCTCCGCCGGCTGCGTGCTGGCCGCGCGCCTGAGCGAAGACCCGGCCACGCAGGTTTGCCTGCTCGAAGCGGGGCCGCGCGATTCAAGCGTGCTGCTCCACTGCCCGGCCGGCCTGGCCGTGCTGGCAAAGAACGGCCAGGCTAACTGGGCACTTGAGACGACACCCCAGCCCGGCCTGAACGGCCGCCGCGGCTATCAGCCGCGCGGCAAGGTGCTGGGCGGTTCGAGTTCGATCAACGCCATGGTCTACATCCGCGGCCAGCGTGAGGATTACGACGCCTGGGCCGCCGCCGGCAACCCAGGTTGGGGCTTCGGCGACGTGCTGCCCTACTTCATCAAGAGCGAACACAACGAACGCGGCGCCGACGCCTGGCATGGCCAGGGCGGGCCGCTGAACGTGATGGACTTGCGCAGCCCCAACCGCTTTGGCCCCGCCTTTGTGCAGGCCGCGCGTGAAGCGGGCTACCCGCTCAACCCTGACTTCAACGGCGCCACGCAAGAAGGCGTGGGCCCGTACCAGGTGACGCACAAAAACGGCGAGCGCTTCAGCGCCGCCAAGGCCTACCTCGCACCCGCCCTGGGCCGGCCGAATTTGAAGGTGATCACCGGCGCGCGCGTGCAACGCATCACGTTCGAAGACCGCCGCGCCACGGGCGTGGAGGTGCGGGTGGATGACGAAATGCACAACTTCACTGCGCGGCGCGAAGTGCTGCTGTGTGGCGGGGCGATTCATTCGCCGCAGCTCTTGATGCTGTCGGGCGTGGGGCCGGGCGCGCAGTTGCAATCACACGGCATCAGCACGCTGCACGATCTGCCTGGTGTGGGCGCGAACCTGCACGACCACCCGGATGTGATCATCGGCAAAAGCGTGCCCGGCGCGACTGATCTCTTTGGTTTGTCGCTGCCCTTCGTGCCTCGCGCGGTGAGGGGCATCTTCGAATGGCGCGACCAACGCAGCGGCCTGCTCACCAGCAACTTTGCCGAAGCCGGTGGCTTCATCAAGAGCCAGCCCGATGAGCCGCGGCCTGACTTGCAACTGCACTTCGTCATCGCCAAGCTGGTGGATCATGGCCGCAAAACGCAATTCGGCCACGGCTATTCCTGCCACGTTTGCGTGCTGCGACCCAAGAGCCGCGGCAGCGTCAAGTTGGCCAGCGCCAGACCCGACGCCGCGCCCCTGATCGACCCCAACTTCCTGGCCGAACGCGATGATGTGGAGCGCCTGATTCGCGGCTTCAAACTCACGCGGCGCATCCTGGAGCAGCCCGCTTTGCAGCGCTTTGGCGGCACTGAGCTCGAGGCCTCGGCTTCAGCGCAAAGCGATGAACAGATCGAGGCCTTCATCCGCAACCATGCCGACACCATCTACCACCCGGTGGGCAGTTGCCGCATGGGCCCGGGCGCGACGGACGTGGTGGATGCGCAACTGCGCGTGCATGGCCTGCAAGGGTTGCGCGTGGTCGATGCCTCGGTGATGCCGCAGGTGGTGAGCGGCAACACCAATGCGCCAACGATCATGCTGGCCGAGAAGGCGGCCGATCTGATTCGCGCGGCGTGGGCCTGATCAGGCCACCTCTACACTGGCTGCATGAGCACCGACGCCGCGCCGCCCGATCACCCGGTGCGGCATTTCCGCCAGGTTCTGCTGTGGCCGCTGCAATTGGTGCCGCAGGAGGGCCAGGGCCATGCGCGGCCTTGGGAGCGGCTGGCCAGCGGCGGGCCGTGGCACGAGGTGGTGGACGAGGTCGTCGGCGG
>JANMYI010000707.1:0-2757 GCA_031381955.1 Burkholderiales bacterium | reverse complement strand
CGCGCATCAAATCAGGGATGCCAAACGTCAGACGTAACTGGCCCGTGACGGTGTCCATGCCCACCGCGGCCAGCGCAAAGCCGATGGCCATGGCCACCAATATCTTGAATGGCGAGCCCTTGCCCATGCCCACGAAGCTACAGACGGTGAGCAGGTACACGGCAAAGAATTCTGGCGCACCGAACTTGAGCGCGAACTTGGCCACCATGGGCGCCAGGAAGGTGATCATCAACACCGCCACCAGCGCACCCACGAATGAAGATGTGAACGCTGCCGTCAAGGCCTGGCCGGCCTTGCCTTGTTGCGCCATGGGGTAGCCGTCGAACGTGGTGGCCACCGACCACGGCTCGCCCGGAATGTTGAACAGGATCGAGGTGATGGCGCCGCCGAACAGCGCGCCCCAGTAGATGCAAGACAGCATCACGATGGCCGAGGTGGGCGACATGGTGAAGGTGAGCGGCAGCAGGATGGCCACGCCGTTGGCGCCGCCCAGGCCCGGCAGCACGCCGATGATCACGCCCAGGATGATGCCCACGAACATCAGGCCCAGGTTCATCGGCGTGAGCACCACCGCAAAGCCCTGCATCAACGAATTCAGCTCTTGCATGAAATCAAACTCCGCAATGCGTGGCAGGAATCTCAAGCAAATGTGGCTCCACCACTTTGCTTGACCCCGCGGGGGGCGGCCGGCCATGGCCGGCCATGGGGCACTCAGTAGCCGAGGAAGCGCAGGGGTTCCAGGCTGCCTTTGAACAGCGGCACCTTGAACCAGACCTCGAACATGAAGAAAAACAGCGCGCAAACGATGACACCGGTGAGCACGCTCTTGAGCCAGGTGTATTTGCCCAAGATGATCATGAACGCGGCGATGTAAATGGCCGAGGCCACGTACAAGCCCAGGAACTGCGCGGCCAGCACGTACACCGCGGCCGGGATCAACACCTGCATCACACGCGTGAGTTGCAGCTTGTTGACAAAGGCGCCGTCGTCTCGGGCCTTGCCGACGAGCGCCTGCACGAAGATGCCCAGGCTGGACAAGCACAGGATCAGCCCGATGTAGAAGGGGAAGTAGCCGGCGCCCGGGCCGTCACTGGCCCAGCGCGCGCCGAGCTTCCAGGCCGCCATGGCGACCAGCAAGCCGAAAGCAAAGATCAGCGCCGCCACGACCGCATCGACCGTGTGGTTGCGCGCCAGCGTCGGGCCGGCATCTTCATCGAGTGGCTGTTCTGTGCTCATCAAGACTCCAAAAAGGAGTGGCCTGCACACGCAGGCCGGTGAGGGGCGGTTGCGCCCAAGGCGCGCCAAATTGTCGGCCGACCTGGCCAGGCGGAGCGCCGGCCCGAGCAGAGCTGGCGCGCACCTTGGCCTGGCCTTTTACTTGGCCATGAAACCGGCTTCGGTCATGAGCTGCTTGTGCAGCGCCTCAGCGCCTTCGAGCCACTTGCGGTACTCGGCGCCCGACACGGAGGTGGTGTTGAACGCACCCTTTTCCATGAACTCTTTCCAGTCCGGCGTGTCGCGCACCTTCTTCATCAAGTCGCCGTAGTAGGCCACCTGGTCAGGTGCCACGCCTGGCGACATGAAGATGCCGCGCAGCATCACGTAGTCAGTGGGCACACCCGCTTCCTGGCAAGTGGGAATGTCGTTCCACGACATCGTGGTCGTGACCTTCTCTTTGTAGGGCATGCGCGTGTCGTCGAACACGCACAGCGGGCGCAACTGGCCCGCACGCCACTGGGCCACGGCCTCGATCGGGTTGTTGACCGTTGAATCCACATGTTTGCCCACCAACTGCACCGCCACTTCGCCGCCGCCCTTGTAGGGGATGTAGATGAACTTGGTGCCGGTGGCTTTTTCAAGGCCAGCCGTGAGGATCTGGTCTTCCTGCTTGGAGCCGGTGCCGCCCATCTTGAACTTGCTCGGGCCCGCGGCCTTCACGGCGGCGATGTATTCCTTGGCCGACTTGTAGGGCGCCTCGGCGTTGACCCACAGCACGAACTGGTCGAGCGCCATCATCGACACCGGCGTCATGTCTTTCCAGTTGAACGGCACGCCAGTGGCCATGGGCGTGGTGAACAGGTTGGACAGCGTGATGATGATCTTGTGCGGGTCAGCCTTGGCCTCTTTCACCGCCAGGAAGCCTTCGGCGCCGGCCCCGCCAGCCTTGTTGACGACGATCATCGTCTCCTTCATCAGCTTGTGCTTGACGATGATGCCCTGAATCAGCCGGGCCATTTGATCGGCGCCGCCGCCGGTGCCCGCGGGCACGACGAATTCGACCGGCTTGCTCGGCTCCCATGCCTGTGCCGGGCCGGCCAGCAGCGCGGCGGCAGCGGCCAGCGCCACGGGAATGAACCTGGCACCGCGGCAAAGGCGCTGGGTGCTGAATGTCTTGGGCTTGAACATGTGGTCTCCAAATGGAGGAAGTGGTGCCTGGCGGGGTGCACGCATTCGCTCGCAAGCCGGCTGCGCCAACGACTCTTTTGCGCCGAGCGATCGTCGCGCCGCCGCCCCGCTCCTGCGCTTGACCGCCGTCAAGTTCCGCGAAAAAAGCAATCGCGATCTTGATCGCGCTCGCTCGCCTAGGCAAGCGAGCTTGCCCACCCATGAACGCATGTGCAGGGCCGCCCGGCATCGGGACTGACCCCTAAAATCCGCCGGCCCTTCTGAACCAGGACAACCCATGACCACCCAGCAACTGCTTGAGCAATACGGCCCGCGCGAGGCCATGGACTATGACGTGGTCGTCGTCGGCGC
>JANMYI010000552.1:0-1689 GCA_031381955.1 Burkholderiales bacterium | reverse complement strand
TGGAAGATCTGCCAGCAGCGCGACAACCCCGCCTGCGCCGATGCCGAACACGCTGCTGCGGGTGCGCTGGGCGACCCTGGGCTGCATGTGCATTTGCCGAATCAGGCCGTAGCCCTCGTGGGATCTACACATGCCGCTATGAAGAATGTAGCGCCCTCCATTCTCACGGCCCGCCCCAAGGTGGCTGTGCTGCGTGAGCAGGGTGTCAATTCGCACGTGGAAATGGCCTACGCCTTTACCGAAGCCGGTTTCGAAGCGTTTGACGTGCACATGACCGATCTGCAAACCGGGCGTGCCCAGTTGGCGGACTTCAAGGGCATCGTGGCTTGCGGTGGCTTCAGCTATGGCGACACCCTGGGCGCCGGCGAGGGCTGGGCTCGGTCGATCCTGTTCAACCCGGCGCTGGCCGATCAGTTCTCGGCCTTCTTCAGCCGGCCCGACACGCTGGCCTTGGGCGTGTGCAATGGCTGCCAGATGCTGGCGGCCCTCTCGCCCATCATCCCCGGCACCCAGGCCTGGCCGCGTTTCACCCGCAACAAGAGCGAGCAGTTCGAGGCCCGCTTCAGCCTGGTGGAGGTGCTGGACAGCGCTTCAGCCTTCTTCGCCGGCATGGCCGGCAGCCGGCTGCCGATCGCCGTCGCGCATGGTGAGGGTTACGCCGATTTTTCACAGCGTGGCAATGCGGCGCAAGTGCATCCCGCGATGCGCTTTGTCGACCACCACGCCCAGGCCACCGAGGCCTACCCGGCCAACCCCAACGGCAGCCCCGGCGGCCTGACGGCGGTGACCACCGCCGATGGCCGCTTTACGGCGCTGATGCCCCACCCCGAGCGGGTGTTCCGCAATGTGCAGATGAGCTGGACCACGGGCGACCCGGCCGCCCTCAGCCCGTGGCTGCGGATGTTTGGCAATGCGCGGCGCTGGATGGGGTGAGCGTCACTTGGGGCTCGTTGCTGACGCTGCATTTCTGCTTGAATGCAGACGCGCTCTGATCTGAGTTCCACAGGTATTCGCGATGACACCCCCCGCCCCCGCATTCCGCGGCAACAAGGCCGCCCTGCCCAGCAAGCCTTGCCTGGCCTGCGGCCGGCCGATGACCTGGCGCCGCCGCTGGGCCCGCAGCTGGGATGAGGTGAAGTTCTGCTCCGACGCCTGCCGGCGTGCCAAGGCCGGCCGTGGCTGAACTGCGCCACCTCGTGCTGGTGCTCGGTGACCAGTTCGACCTCGACGCCGCCGCGTTCGATGGCTTCGACGCTGCGCACGACGCGGTGTGGATGGCCGAGGTGGCCGAGGAATCGACCCATGTGTGGTCGAGCAAAGCGCGCACCGTGATGTTCCTGGCAGCGATGCGCCACTTCGCGCAAGCCCTGCGCGCCGCCGGCCGGCCGCTGCACCACACCCGGCTCGACGATCCGGCCAACCACGGCAGCCTGCAGGCGCAGTTGCACGCCGACATCCAGGGCCTGCGCCCGGCCGGCCTGGTGATGACCGCCCCGGGCGACTGGCGCGTGCTGCAGGCGATCAAGGGCGTGGCGCAGGCGCACGGCCTGGCGCTGGACATCCGCGAAGACCGCCATTTTTACTGCAGAGTGCGTGAGTTTGCGGCGCACGCGCGTGGCCGCAAGTCACTGCGCATGGAGTACTTCTACCGTGACATGCGCAAGCGCCACGGCGTGCTGATGCAGGTGG